>CAZMYK010000078.1:0-10953 GCA_964570435.1 uncultured Saprospiraceae bacterium
ACTGAATCTCTGACATGCTGTATTGCCTTAGAAATCTCGTCTACGTTGGGACCGCTAAAGGCATAAGAATAGGCTGAGTCAAGCACGCTAATAAGCCCTGGAATGTAGGTCATTTCCATTCCGAAAACCCTAATCTTTTCCTCCTTCGTTCTTTCTTTGTTGATTTCATGGATGTCTAGCAATACTGATCTAAATTCCTCAGTTTGGTAGGTCCACCAGGCACAGTTTTGAAGAATGGTATCGAGATTTCCCACGTCATGAACTACGTAATTGTTCCATGTATAAGCCGTACCAAAGTCTACCTCAAATAATACCGCTTCGAAATTCTTCTCTTTGAGTAGTTTAGAAATCAGCCCATGCTTGTACAGGTAGTATTGTTTGGTATAGTGAGAACTTTCTCCTAAGCCAAGTACCTTCACAGAATCCGAAATTTTTTCAATGATGGGGTCAAGTGATTCAAGAGAAACCCGTTCGGAAATACCATTAAATGAGGTAAAATCCTGTGCAAAACAAGTATTTACATATGACAAAAAAAGTATATATAATATGCTAGATTTGAGGCTTAAAACGCGTTTAACTATTTGCCTTATTTTCATTCTCTGAGATTATTTTTCTTTGTGAAAATTTGAGACGACGATCGGGAACCTCACATTGGCTTTCCTAAAATATCGGTGTTTTGACCGTCATTTCTTCTTCCCCACAATATCGACTCCCTTATACTTATAGACTAAGTTAAAGCCCGTATCTAAGTTAGGGCGCATGACAAAATAATCTTCATCCTTCGGGTCTCCAAATAGGGTAGTATCATTCTCAGCTTGCAGCATTCCGCCAAAGTCTCCATTCTGGTAGAATGCAATACTGTCCTTTTCTAATCGAATTTCAAATTCATGGTGATCAAACTCTGCCATGTCATACTTTCCAACGTATTTCTCCATGGTCTTAGTGCTGATCGCAATGGGAATTCTATTTATTTCTTTGGGGACTTCATAGTCTTGACCGGTCATAATGAGCTCCACATCCTTGATGATGTTGCCAAAAGGAATCTCATCAAAATTTGAAAAGAAGATTAATTCATAGTCAGCATTGGTATTTGCTTCAGCATGGGACAAGATGCCTTCACCACCTCCGGACCAGCCGATAGTTCCTGCTCTATTCATCAGTGCTGAACGATAAGGTTCGACCTTGGCGAGCTTGATAAACTTCAGCAAGTCTTTTGTGCTAGAATAGACTATCGATTGATTCTTACTAGACTCATCATAGTTTGGAAGAACCTTAATTTCTCCTCCCTCTTTTGTATGATTCTTAACGGGTCGAGTCAAATTATCCTTCTTAAAGTGGAAGTGTGCTCCTGAATCGTGCATCTCTTGTGGCTCAAATATTTCGTCGTTGAGATATTGGACAAATGGCTTCTTAGTAAGCTTAGAAATGATGAAATAAACAATTTGATAACCTAGATTCGAATATAAGGCCTCCGTGCCCGGTGCGAACAAAAGATCTTCCTTCTTTATAAGCTCTATCAAGTCAGCTGGCGCTAGGTCCACTAGGTTGTCCGGTTCTTCGCTGAATTCTCTAGGCAATCCAGATTGGTTTTCTAGCAAGTTCTTGATACTGATTTGCTCTCCATTTGGAAAGCCCTGAATATGGTCACTTATTTTGTCCTTGCTAGTAATCAGTTTTTCCGATTCGAGCCGTGTAATGCAGTATTGAGCCATCAACTTAGATATCGAATGAATATCAAACTGTGAATTGGTTTCAACATGTAGGCTATGATTAGGATCAGCATTCATGTTATAGGCCTTGTGCAGAATTACTTCGTCGTCCTTGTGAACTAGAACTGCACCATTAAATTTCTCAAGATCTGTGAGCGCTATGAAGTATTCATCTAGATTTTGAAATTCCTTATCCCACTTGGAATCTTCTTCTTTATTACTTGACTGGCAGGCGAGTCCAAAAAGTGCGACCACCAATAAGCTTCCAACTATTTTGTTCATCCTTGTTTGCGCTAAGAGTTGAGTATTTTTGGCGGCATGTATAGGTTAAAATTGAATTACTTAACCATGAATTTCTGAACATAGTGCTTCTTGCCCACTTTGAGAGAACATAGATAGGTGCCAATTACCAAGCTACTAATATCAATGGAGACTAAGTGATTTGAATTTGCTACTTGTTCATAATTTTGATTTTCTACTACCCTTCCTAGGATATCTACAATAGTGATCTCTAGGTCTTCCCCACCTTGTAAGTTGGGAACCTCGAAATGTATAAATCCATCAGCTGGATTAGGCCAAGACTTAATTTCTTGCAAATGAGATATATCGTCGGCGCTAACCATCTGGGGCAGTGCGTCTATTTTGACTAGTAGATCATCGACAGATGATGCTCCGTCGTTATCAGTAATAGTCAGACGAAAGATGTATTCGCCCTTTGCTACATCTGATAGAGATGTCATTTCAGCGTTGGGGTTGTCAATGGTAATAATGCTCTTTCCACTGACCTGCTCCCAAGAATAAGAAGAGATCGAGCCATCTTGATCGAAGGATTCTGAGCCATCTAGGTTAAGCATAGCAGAAGGGTCCGTGTAGGAGAAATCTTCTCCTGCGATCGATGTTGGGGGTGAATTTTCAACAAATGTTTCTCTACCATTGATTTCAAAAAGCTTTAGATTACCAATGTTGACCTTCGTTCCTGCTGCCAATTCGCCAAGGTATATACCTACATTCATGTCGTCATCTTCCGCAGCAACGATTTTGTTGCTTGAGTAAGAACTTTCCATATTGTCCAAATTGAGGTTTTGAAAAAGAGGAAGGCCAAAAGGGTCATGATTCTGCTGGACAATGATGGCGGCCACTCCATTTTCAGTGGACTGGATCGTTGATTCAACATAGTATTCGTTTTGCTCTAGTATTTTAGTTTCTTGTACAAGTTGTACATGCCAATTGGTCCCTGTTGAATTAAGAATATTGATTTCTAGGTCATCTTCCGACACTTGAAAGCTGGATTGGGCACCACTATAGTTGTCAAGACTCCATGGAAAGATGTCCCCTTCAAATGTTGAATTAGCGCTCTTGCATATCGTATCCGGCAGTTCAAAGGTTTGTGAATTCGAAAGTTCGCTTTCATTCCCAGCCCAATCCATCGCCGTAACTTGATAGTTCAGGACATCACCAGCTACATATTCTAAGTCCGTAAATTCGGTATCATATGTAGTGGCATAGTAGTCTGAATTTTTATAGATGACATAGATCACATTGTTGGCATCCGTCGAGGCATTCCAATTCAATCTAATGGGTAATTCCGACATGTCACTACCTTCTAGGTTCACAACATTTGGCGCTAGATCATCACCATAGGGTAGGAGCTTTCTAAAATCAGATTGTTGCGAGGCATGGAAGTATATCTCACTTCTAAGCTTATGGATATAGTTAAATCTTACAAAGTCATTTTCTGACAGTTGGGCATTTCCCCAATCACTCCATTGCTCAAATTCGCCCCAATCCCAGTTGATATAGCAGGAGGCTTTTACACCCGGATTGTCTTCGATAAAATCGAAATAGGTGACGAACCAATCTTCCCAATCCTTTTCATCGTCAGCTCCGATAAATCGTGGAGTAGTTTCACCTATCATTACTGGCTTCATTTCAGAATCAGCATCTATCATAAATTGTGTCGTGACGGGTTCGGTAAAATGACCGACGGAGAATAGATCGATTGACCACCAGTCGACATATTCATTCCCGGGATAGTAGTTGGTATAGTTTTCATCTGTGCCGCCGCCAACTGCAATACACCAAACAGTGGCAACTTCAAGGCCTTCCATTTTTATACGATCGCTTATCCGCCTGAATGCCAACTGGTAGGTTTCGGCGGCATATCCATTCCAAGCAGTTCCATTGCATTCATAGCCGATCCTTAGGTAGGACGGTCTTCCTAGCCTACTTAAGCCTTCAAGCAGATATCCGATCTGATCATCATACAAGCCTGCAGCTACATCATCTTCATAGTGGTCATTTGGGTCGAAACCTGAAGCCATGGATAGTCCTATCTGAGGTAGAATAAATTGACCTTCATATCTATCCAACTCTTTAAGCAATTGATCCACCCAAAACTTATCCTGGAGATCTCTCAATTGAATGTAGTACATATAAATATTAGGCTTACCATTGATCGGCATATGATCAAAGTAAGTTTTGAAGGCATCTGGACTTTGGCCAGCGCCGTGCAAAACAAAGTCATCTAACTCTAGTACGGCATTGTAATTGTTTCTAGCCTCCTGACCGTGTAATTGTGTAGTGACTAAGAGAAAACATATGGCTATCTGCGTTAGTATTCTATTCAAATTCATAGTTGCTATTTTGGAGTGATATGGAATAAAGTTAAATAATCATCAGAAGTTGAAAACAAGCAGAAAAAACTTTTTTGAAAATATTTTACTTCGAAGTTGATTGATTTGAAGGCTGGCGGTAGTAGATATTTTAAACGGCAGGAATCGGAGAGACTGCGTTTTGTGGTATCTGCCTTGGAAGGTCATATAGCACTGTCCGATAGAGGACAGCCGATTTTTTCTTTACAGTAATTACTACTTCATTTCCTATTTTTGGTAGATGAGTCGATGGATATCAACGATCTGCATTTTATTTCTACTATCGGGTGCACATGCGCAGTCGCTGAAATTGCGATTCGTTCTCGCGGACGAGGATACTAAAACTGTAATTGCAGGTGCTCACGTATTCGTGGATAATTCCAGTATTGGAACTATCAGTGGTGATGACGGAAACGTCCTATTGGAAATCGGAACGAATCATGCACAGTCCTTAATTCTTTCTCATATTAATTATGAGACCGCAGTTGTTCTTTTTGAAAACTTCAAAGCAATTCTGCCTGGAGATACCATCCTTATGCAGTCCAATGGAATTCTTATTGACGAAGTGAATATCGTTTCTGAAAGGGGTAGGAAGTGGAAGAAGAATTTTAAGAAATTTCGACGTGGATTTTTAGGTGAGGGTAGACCCGCTTCTAAATGCAAAATCCTAAACCCTGAAGTGTTGAGATTTCGGATGGAGGGTGAAGTCTTGCATACTACAGCGGTAAATTTAATAGAAATTTCTAATAAGCACCTGGGCTATAATATTTCATTCTTGCTTGAAGCAGCATCAATTGAGGATGACGGCGCTTCAACTTATCGTGGCTTCGCCAAATTTCAGGAAATTGAAGGTATGAAGGATAAGAAGATGGAAAAACTAAGAGAGAAATACTATGTCAATAGTCTACAGCATTTTCTACTGAGCCTGATTCAAAGTGCTGATGAAAAGGTCTTAAAACAAAGGGGCTACAAGATCAGTGTTGAAAAATATGCGCAAGGAAACTTTAAACCTTTATACGCAGCAAAGCCTTCAGAGCTCGTATCCCAGGATTCAAGCACAGGGAACTATCGATTGCAATTTTCAGACTTCTTGACCGTGGAACATCTTAATATTGAAGACAAATCGTCCGCTAGGCAAGTGGTATCCGTTTCAGGCGCTGAACAGCAAAAATTCGGAGCGGATCGAACTCAGGACATGAGTTCTGGGAATCAGCCGGTTCTTTCAAGACTATATAAGATCGAAGAGTATTTGCTTTTTAATAGCAATGGGGTAGTGGTCAATAAGGCTGCCTCAAGGGAATACGGTTACTGGGCGAATCAAAGATTGTCAACTACACTTCCCTATGATTATCGGAAGATTGAACCTTTTGTCGCTATTGACCGCAAAGTTGTTGATACGCTACAGATTTTCATAGACTTTATAGGAGAAAATAAGGATGCTAGATCGGCGGCCTTTGAATTTTTTGATCAGCATTGGAGCGATGAATTCGTGGCTCCGTTGTTTGATATTATGAGGATGAGTGGGGCTGGTTGGCACTCTTCATCGGTGTCTTCTCTACTGCAGAAACATGTACCTAAGATTAAGCCTCAATATTTTTCGGGCTTGCAGAATTTGTGGAAGCAACCTTCCACTTATGGTTTGTACTACAGCGATTTCAAAGCAGAGTTGTATAAACGCATCGATCCCGCCTTCGCTCGCTACTTTCAGGACAGGGCTAGTCAAAGTGAAATTCGAATCGATGAGGTGGTTTGGGGCGGAGTCAAACAAGATGGCATCCCGCCCTTGAGAAAACCAAAAATGATCGAAGCGAGAGCTGCTTCTTACCTCGATGATGGAGATCAGATATTCGGGATAGTCATCGGAGGTAGGGCCTATGCCTATCCGCAAAGAATACTGGCATGGCATGAGTTTTTTACGGATGAAATCGATGAAGTGCCCATCGCTGGTGTCTATTGTACCCTTTGTGGCTCAGTCGTGATTTACAATACTAGGGTGGATGGCGAGGTCTATGATCTCGGTACAAGTGGATTTTTATATCGTTCTAACAAACTGATGTATGATAAGGCCACTCAATCTCTTTGGAGCATGCTACTTGGTAAGCCTGTGATTGGTCCCTTGGTAGCAAAAGATATTGAGCTTTCTGTGTTGCCCGTAGAAACCACAGATTGGGCATCTTGGGTAGAAAGGTTCCCTGATACTAAGGTGCTTTCAGATAATACTGGTTATGACCGCGATTATGGGACAGGTGTTGCCTACAAGAATTACTACGCTTCTGATCGACTCATGTTTCCCGTGCCACTTCTTGACGAAAGATTGGATAATAAGGCAAGAATTTTTGTGCCCCGAATTGAAGGTTACGAAACAGACCCTCTTGGGATTACAGTTGACTTCCTAAAAAAGAATCGGCTCTATGAAGCCGAGATCAATGATACTAAGGTCCTCATTCTCACTGATGGGAGTAGTGGAAGCCGTGCCTACCATGTCGGTACGCATACGTTTCAAGCATTCGAGGATGGAATACTAGTAGACAAGGAGGATCGAAAGTGGGAGGTAGGAGAAGATTTTATAAAGTTAGAGGGTATGAAATTTCCACGACTTCCTGCCCATGAGGTGTTTTGGTTTGCTTGGGTAAATACCTTTCCTAGCACTAGACTTGTGAGGTAAGATCTTGTATGACTTGGATCGATGGTCGGCTCCTAATGTTTCATTATTATTCAGGGAAGAGCACCAAGAACTTCAACCTTGCAGCCAAAAAGGTTCTAAATTGTGAAAGTACACCTGAGCTAACCAACTAAATGGGCTCATGTAACGTCTAAGTAAGAAAATGTACGACTATGCACAAGTTAAGTTTCGTTCTAATTTTCGTATTCTGTGTTGCTTGCAGTAAAAGTAAGCAAGAGATTTCTCGAAGTATTCCGTCGTGCATCCAAGCAGTAATAGAAGATCCCGACTTGTCTAAGGATATCAAAACGGTTAGGGTTCAAGAAAATGCTAGCGAATTACAGTACTGGATCAACACGGATTTTACACACTTTGATGGAGTTGAATATATACTCAATTCAACTTGCGATACTGTTTGCATTATGTGCGGCGAATGCCTACCTCCCGAATGCTTGGAGGACTACAGCGAAGAGTGGCTCACAATATGGGAAAAGTAATATCGAAAATAATTCCCTGACTTAGTGCTAGATCCCTAATTCTAATATGTCTGAATTAAACATCGTGTAAACTGTCACCAGGTGAAATATTGCTATAGCCAAATTGCTAATGACTATGGGATTCTTGATCGTTTTTACTGTGAATGGGCTAAGCAATTTGTAGACGATTTGCATACTGAATAAGCCGAAGGCCAATACAGGTTGCTGAAGAAACAATAGTATTATCGATGCAATCAAGATGGTGATGTACATGGCTAGCTGAATGCCTCTTGCGGGTGTGAAAATACCTGCCGTTTTATGCACCCTTTCAGAGTTTCTTAGCAGCTCTAAACATACGGGGATCAGCACAATTATATTGAGAATTAGAGAAGCTTTAATCATTTCTTTGACATTTTGATGATGCCTACAAAAGTAGGGGGCCTATGCAGGAATCCACTTAACATATGAGAACTTCCTTATTTGCCTGCTGTTCTTTCAGGTTTAGGGGCTTTCGCAAAAGATTCTTAAAGCATTTATCAATTCTACTGCGACGCCTTAAATATTTTGTTTCCTAAGGAAGGAAACTGAGAAGCATGACTTTTGTTTAATGAAAGACGCTCGATTGAAATGACTTCACTTGTCGATCAAGCCACCATCTTGCTGGTCCTATTATTTTTGCAGGTCGTCTAAGGCCTTTCTGGCTTTTTCATAGTCCGGATTTATCTCTAGTGCCAATTTGTAGTTTTTGATTGCATTCACAGTATCTCCTAAATTAAGAAAGGTGTTCCCGTAGATTCTCCGTGTGAAACTTGACTTATCGTTTAGGGTCAAGTAGTACTTCAAGATCTCATTTGCTTCCTTCCACTGTCCTCTATGTTCAAGTATGGCAGCAGTGGTTCGAATGTCAATGTCCTCCGTAAAGTACATATCATTTGTGTCGGATTTCATTTCTTCCCATTGGACTTGAGCAGCTTGAATTCCTTCTTTTTTATAGGTCTCGACAAATTTATACTTAGCAGATAGCTGGTAGTCTTTGGGGCTTTCACCAAATAGAATCTCAGATACAGCATTCATAATTCTGCCGGTTCTTGCAAAATCTCTGTTGGCCATAACTATCAACGAAACATCTTCCGTCGGAAAAATGCACATAAAGGCCTCGAAGCCCGTATCATTTCCGAGATGCATGATGTTGGGTCGATCTAAGTAGGATTGCAGATACCAACTTAGTCCGATTTTGTCTCCCCATGGTGTATCAAAGTTGGGAGAGGTCAACATTGCATAGTGTTCTTGGTCAAGAATCTGGAAGTCTTTGTATTGCCCCTTCCCGAGATGCAACAAGCCCCATCTACACATATCAAGCACCGAGGTAATGACACCAGAACTTGGAAAGAAGTCTTCGCCATATGGATATGGAGACCAGATTTCGGTTTCTAAGTCATAGGTGTGAGGAGTGGCCCAATTAGGTGGTAGAGAATCGAGGGGTTTTTGATAGAAGGTGCGGTTCATTCCTGCTGGTTCCAAGACATGACTGGTCATATATTCGTCATAGGCCATTCCCGATGCCCTACTTATCACTACTCCTAGGAGGTCAAATCCTGAATTGCTATAGTCGTATTCGGCGCCTGGCTCAAATTCTAGTTCAAATTTTTTAGCATTTACTAGGTTGGCGTTCAAGGAATCCGTTCTAATTTTATCACTTTCTTCTTCCCCACTAATCAGGTTTCGTGGAATCCCTGCTGTATGGGTCAAAACTTGTTTGATGGTGACTTTCTCATAGTGATCTCCCTTCATTTTGAATTCAGGAATGTGCTTTATGATTGGATCGTCTAATAGCAGCTTGCCTTCTTGAGCGAGTTTGAGGATTGCTACAGCCGTGAAGGGTTTTGAAACGGAGGCGATATGATAGACAGTATTCAAATCTGCATCCTTTTCATTCGCCACATCGGCATAGCCAAATGTCTTCGCATATATGATCTCTTCCCCCTTCGTAATTCCGATTGCAATACTCGCACTATTATCGGTCTTATCAAGTAGGGTATTAAGATAAGGCGTAAGTAGACTATCAACATGCAATCCAAGGTCACCTTTGATAATACTGCTGTCTACATGCTTTATGCTCGTCGCTGCGCAGCCGACTAAGAATAGTGAAAGAAGAATATAGGAGATCGTTTTAGCCTTGTTCATAACTTTTCTTTTTGTAAGATTTGACGATGTGGTGGATACTGATTTCCCAGTTGGATTCTAGTTCTTTAATGGCCGAAGATTTCTTATTAGCCAAGAGGGTTTCAATTATTCTATCATGCATGTCAGCTGAGGCACTATCTGCTTGAATGTTCATGAATTCAAACTCATAAATAAAGACCCTGATGCGGATGTCCTCAATTAGTTTTTGTGCATAAGTGTTGCTGTATCCTTCAATTAATTTTTGATGGAAATTTCGATCTAGTCGTAGTTTCTCTTTGGAATTTTTTGCCGCTTTGAACTTCCTGTTGATATCTTGTAGGTCAGCTAATTGTTCAGCCTTGTAGTCTGTATTTTTAATGGCAGTTCCTTCCAGAATGGCAATTAGTTCATAGATTTCGATGGCTTCCTTTTCACTTAAGTCAGTGACGAAGAAGCCTCGATTGGCTTTGTAAGTGACTAGACCTGTTTCCGAAAGTTGGGTTAGAGCTTCTCGGATAGGAGTAACGCTAACGTCTAAATCACGCGCAATTTTTGCGAGGGACAAGCGCTTTCCAGGACTTATGCTTCCGGCTAGCATATATTCTAGGAGAATATTCTTGACCTCAGTTCTAAATATGGTCTTAGTAATCATACATCAAATATAGTATATCGTATACGATTTAGCAAGTGAATCAACAATTTTATCTCTTTTTATGTCTATTTGGATAGAAGTGAAGCTTAATTGGAGGGGCTTGAAACAGGTCTGGTGAAATTTTCCTTGTGAGGGCTTCAAGCCATCTTAGGGAGCAACTTGTAGAGGTGAGAAACCTCAGCACTTAGCTCTACTTCTTAATGTGCCTACCTACTTTTTACTACCTACTAGGTACTGGGAAGTAAGAAATTAAGATTCTTCATCAAACTTCATTTTTGGAGTTTTATAGAAACGTCTGATGAGTATTATGTTGATCGGGATGATTAGGTAGATGAGGGCTGATAAGAGGGCAAATTGTAATGGTAGCAATACAACTAGTACAGTTGCTATTAAGTATCTGCTGCATTTCAATATTTTAACGGCTTAATTGCTGGTGCAATTGTATTGGGTCGCAGTTCGCTGCTTATTACCAAAGCAATACTCATCAATAGTAGCGAGCTTGCTGTGCTTTTTTGGTGCCACTAATCATTGTGCCTGAGTTAAGGTTTGCAAGCGCCCATATCTGAGCGCCACTTTCTATACAAGCCAAGGTCGGCAAAACTGATTTATCAGCTGTGGAGGACTTGCTATTCTCTCATTT
>CAZMYK010000079.1:0-10895 GCA_964570435.1 uncultured Saprospiraceae bacterium
CTTGACAACTCTAGAGCCCAGCCTTCCTGCTAATTTCCAGCATTCGATCGATAGAAGCCACTCCTTTTTCAATGATCCAATCATCGAGAATAACCTCAGGCTGCTCATACTTCATGGCTAAGTACAACTTCTCCATCGTATTCAGCCTCATATAGGGGCACTCATTACATGCACAATTCTCATTGTTTGGAGGAGCAGGTATGAAGGTCTTATGGGGTGAAGCAAGTTCCATTTGGTGGATGATTCCGCTTTCCGTCGCAACAATGTATTCCTTGAAGTCTGATTCCTTTGTGTACTTCAAAAGACCACTTGTAGATCCGATGAAGTCTGCCTTGTCCAAGATGTGGGCCTCACATTCAGGGTGAGCGATCAGTTTTGCTTCTGGGAAACGAACTTGTAACTTGGTAATCTTCTCGTTTGAGAATATTTCGTGGACCATGCAGGTCCCATTCCAAAGAACAAGATCTCTTCCTGTTTTCTTTATCAACCAAGCTCCCAAATTTCGATCTGGTGCAAAGATGATCCCTTTGTCCTTGGGTATGCTATTAATCACATGCTCAGCATTAGAACTGGTGCAACATATGTCTGTAAGCGTTTTTAACTCAGCTGTGCAGTTAATGTAAGAAACTACAACATGGTCAGGGTACTTCTCCTTAAATTTTCTAAATAAGTGGGGAGGACAAGAGTCTGCTAGAGAACATCCTGCTTTCAGGTCTGGAAGGAGGACCTTCTTAGATGGCGACAACATCTTAGCTGTTTCTGCCATAAAATGGACTCCAGCAAAAACGATCACTTCTGCTTCCGTATTGGCAGCTTGTTGTGAAAGTCCCAAAGAATCACCAATGTAGTCAGCCACATCTTGAATCTCAGATTCCTGGTAGTAGTGCGCTAGAATGATGGCATTCTTCTCCTTTTTCAATTTTTCAATTTCTGCCACTAAGTCCAAGGTAGGATCTACCTCCATATCTAGGAAGCCCTTCTTACTTAGGTTTCCCTTTGCTTCTTCTAATTCTAATACGTCTGCCATAATTTCTTTTTATTCTAAAGTCAATTTTGTAACAATAATATAAGGTGTCTAGGTTCCTAAAAATAGTATCTATTCTTGATTTCCAAAATGAAAAAAGCCGAAACGCTAACGTTTCGGCTTTTTTATTATAATCGAGATTGTAATCTCTTATTTCTTAATGTCAACTACATAGTTGTCTTTGTTCAAGTCAGTAGGCTCACCTGAGGTGATCAAATTGACCTCTTTTACTAGAACAACATAGTAGTTATCTCCACTTTTTACAGTAAACATATCTCCCACTTCTACAACATCACTAATTGGAGTTCCGCTAGAATTAGTATCAGCGAAAGTTATACCATTGTCCCAAAGTGAAGCAATAGACTCCTTGGAAGTAATACCTTCAAAAGTAAAAGATTCAAGCAAATTGCCTTCACCTGGAACCAGTGCCTTTACCTCTGCACCATTCACACCTGAGATTCTCTGAATCCAGTTCGTGGCATTTGGCTCATCAGTGTCGATGCCCTCATCTCTCAATTCTGCAGCTGCATCGCTTGACCCTACGCCTTCACCGGTATCTAGATCTAAGCCCCCCGTTCCTGTAGGACCAGCAGAATTAAATAGTACTCCTTCTAAGGTTTCAGGTGGAGTTCCTGTTACGATATCAAACGAGTAGTCTCCTGAATTTCCTTCGACATCCGTTAGAACGAACCTATACGTCTCTGTTCCTGCCGACTCTTGTACACGAAGGAATATCTCAGCTTCTCCTCCATCTGCAAAATCACTTGGCAGCATGTAAGGATTGTCATCAATGTCCACTCCGGCAAACTCGATTCTGCTTTTGTCTATCGTTTCTGTGCCCTGGTAGAAAGTCATTGAGGCTAGGTCAAAGGTCTCCATGGTAAGTGTGGCATTTAGTTTGAATAAGGTACCCGCAGGAACCATCGTACTCATATTGCCATCAATAGTCAATGAAGGGTTAACCACATTAATCGCAGTCGTCACATCAAATCCAAATTCACCTACATTATTTCCATCATCTGTTACTTCGACTTCATATTGCTTAACACCAGCATCGGCATGGGAAACAATGTCTATGCTCCATGTGAAACCATTCTGATCATCTCCGAATAGAAGGATAGGATTTGCACTTGCTGCTACACCATCAATGGTCAGGCGATCGAATGGAATGTTAGACCCATCTTCCGTGATAGCCACACTCTTAAGTGTATTTTCGGCAGTTGGAGTTGCAGTCACTGAAATCGTAAATGTGGAACCAGCATCAATCTCACCAGAAGGTGGATTACTAACAGTTACATTTGGATCACTCTGTGATGGCGGATCTATGATGTCAGGATCACATGATGTTAGTAGGGCTACAACTCCTACGAAAACGAATAAATTTCTAATCAAACTAAGTTTCATATCTAATTTTAATTTAAAATGTGTTTTGTTATAACGTGTGTTTTACTTTCTTAATTCCCGAAGAAATGGATTGTTAACGCGTTCATGACCAATTGTGGTTTTCGGCCCATGTCCTGGGTAAACTAGGGTTTCATCAGGCAATATGAACAATCTTTCTTCGATACTTTTTAGCAGAACTTCCATGCTGCCTCCTGGCAGGTCGGTTCTTCCGATACTTTCATGAAAAAGCACATCTCCTGCCATTAATATATTCGACTTCCTTTCCAAAAAGGATAGACTCGCAGGCGAATGCCCAGGTGTAAATATGGCTTCTAAGACTGCAGTGCCAAATTTTACTTCCTCTCCATGCTTGATAAAGTTGGTGGGCTCTGGTGATCTTTCATAGGGCACGCCGTACATTTGACCTACAAGCTCTCCCCTTCTTAGAACTTCTAGTTCCCCCTCATGTATTTCCAAACCCAAATTGAATTTCTCTGCAATAAATTTATTACCAAGGATATGATCAATATGACAATGTGTATTGATCAGTCTCACAGGCTTTAAACCATTTCCTTCAATGAAATCTACAAGAATTGATTCTTCTTTTTTATTAATACATCCGGGATCTAGGATAACACACTCCCGACTTTCATCGTATAGTATATAGGTATTTTCCTGAAAAGGATTGAAGGTGAAAATGCCTAAATCCATTAAGTTGAGTTTTTGTATGTTTTTTCGTTCTGCTGTAAGCCACCGCAAGTGTAGCAAGTTCTTCAGACATTAAAACATATTTTAACTTATTTATGTTGCTTCATGAACTACCAATTATTCGTAAATTGTTGTTACAATGGTTAAGAAACCCATCTTATTGCTACTTTTCTCGCTGTTCTACGTCACTTTGACGGTAGCGCAAAGTATCAATACGACGTTTGGTAAGAATAGGGTCCAGTACCACAACAACTTCAAGTATTGGTGGGTCTATGAAACTCAGAACTTTAAGACCTATTGGTATGATAGAGGAAAATTTGTAGGCGTCCCTACCTTGCAGCTTGCTGAGATGGACTTCAATGAAATCCAAGAGATCCTTGAACATAGGATGAATGATAAAATAGAAATCGTTGTCTATTCGGATCTTACGGACCTAAAAATGAGCAATATTGGTCTCGAAGAAACCTTTATCACCTCATCAGGCCGAACTAAGGTTTCCAATAACAAAGTATTTGTCTACTTCGACGGCAATCACAATAATCTAAGGAAACAAATCAGACAAGGAGTCAGTGAAGTATTTATCAACTCAATGCTTTACGGAAACTCATTTCAAGAGATTATTCAGAACGCTGTGATGTTCAATATTCCCGAATGGTACCAGCAAGGTATAAGTAAGTATGTTGAAACAGAGTGGGATGAGTATGCGGACGACGAACTAAGACACCTGCTAACAAGGAAGAAAAGGAGGTATAAAAATTTTAAAAGATTAAGTAAGGAACATCCCCAGCTTGCGGGACATTCCTTCTGGAAATACATTGGAGACACCTATGGAAAGTCATCTATTTCGAACCTCCTGTATTTGACAAGGATTAATCGAAATATGGAAGCTGCCTTCATCTATGTTATAGGTGTTCCTTTCCGGCAGCTGCGAGAAGACTGGTATGTGCACTATATGCAACAATACAAGGAACTCAATCCCAAGCTCGATCAAGTAAGAGAAGAAGACCTACTCAAGGTGAAAATCAGGAAGAATAGAGTGGTATCTGATGTAAAGATTAGTGCCGACGGTAAGTACGCCTCTTACGTTGAAAATAAGTTAGGAAGGTACAAGGTCCATGTCTTTGACTTTGAAAAGGAGGCCGCCTTTCCTATACTAAAGGTTGGAAAGAAGAACCCTCAAGAAATCACTGACTACGAATACCCTATCATTTCTTGGTCTCCAGAAGGTAGTGAGATTTCTGTCATCTACGAAAAACGGGATCTTGTCTACCAGAAAAGAATTTCCTTCGAAACCGACGAGGTGAATGACGACCTTTTCGCCCCAGAGTATCGCCGAATCTATAGCGCCGACTACTTGAATGAAGAAGAAATGATTATCTCCGCAACTGTCGACGGGTTTTCAGATCTTTTCCAATACAATGTCAGGAATAGACAATCAAACAGAATTACCACAGACTTTTATGACGACCTGGATGTTAAGGTGGCCACTATTTTAGGCAAACAAGGAGTACTATTTTCTTCAAATAGAACAGATAACTATCTTATCGAACGAAAATTAGACACCATCCTGCCTATTGAGAAGTTCGACATATTCTTCCTTGAACTAGGTGAGAAAAAAGTCCTACATAGGATTTCTAAGACACCAGGTGAAAGTGACCGACAAGCCGTGCACTTGGGAGGCAACCGAATTGCTTATCTCGCTGGGGGCAGTGGAATCATCAACAGAAAGACTGCGGTGCTTGAGGAACTCGGTGTGCTACCACAAGCCTTCTACAACTCTAATGGAAGCTCGAACATAAGAGAGCAAGATGCAGAGAGAGGTCGATATCTTTACGTCACAAGAAAGGACAAAAAAGAAGTTATCGTCAAGAAGGAAGGCGGTTTTGATCAAATTCTTAATCCTACAGTTACAGAATTCAAAAGGACGACCAAGGGTCTAAAAAAGACCACAACCAGCATTAATGAAAATGAGCCTGAAGTCGCACACATCCAAAGCACAAGGTTCATAGACCCTGAGTTCTACTTCCAAACCGAATTTCAAGAAGATATTATTGAAGAAAAGCCAAGTATAGAATTCGATCTTTTTAAGACTGATAGCCCTGCACCAACAGTTATTCAGGGCAAGGCAAGTAACAATATTGTGAAATTTATCAATAGCCGGGCTACAGCTGCTAGGCTGCGATTCCGAATTGATGATGTCACCTCTAGAATGGACAATAGCGTCTTATTCGAAGGACTAGATAGCTATGCTGGTGATCGACAAGAAAACTACCAGCATCAGCCCTTCGGCTACTTGATGAAGGGAAGCATTAAGGATATATTTGAGGATTATGCATTCGAAGGCGGGATTAGACTTCCAACTTCCTTAAATGGTTCTGAAGCCTTCTTTACCTTCGATGACAAGAAGAAAAGAATTGACAAGCGCTATGCCTTGTATCGGAGGTCAATTTCGGAAAGGCCTGAGTTTTTTTCAAACCCTAATTTAAGAACCCGAAAGAATACCACGATTGCAATGTATCAATTGCGATTTCCTTTCGATATTTTCACTAGCCTTAGAGCAAGTGCCACTTTTCGGACAGACAATTTCTTCGACCTTGTAAATGAACGCACAAGTCTTGAGTCCCCTAAGATCCGAGGTCAACGTCTGGGATTGAAGCTGGAATACATCTATGACAACTCCTATGATATAGACCTAAACATTAAGAATGGAATTCGTTACAAGGTCTACATCGAAGGAGTGAACCGAATGAATGTCAACCTGAACACGCCATTTTCCTTTAAACTCAGTGAGGCTTTCATGACAGTTATTGGCGTGGATGCCAGACACTACACGCCAATCGGTAGGTATGGTGTTTGGGCAAATAGGTTTGCGGCAGCAACCAACTTCGGTTCTGAAAACACACTCTACTATCTTGGAGGAGTAGAAAGCTGGCTCGCTCCTAACTTCAACCAAGACACACCTACCCCTGCTAATAACTATGCATACACGGCAGTAGCGGCTAATTTGAGGGGTTTTTCCTTTAATTCTAGGAATGGTACTTCATTTGCCCTGTTTAATTCTGAAATCCGTCTTCCCATTTTTACGATGCTAAGCGCAGGACGAATTAAGTACAAGATTTTTAGAAATTTTCAACTAACAGGCTTCTTTGATGCTGGTGCGGCTTGGCATGGCCGCACACCATACAGCGATGAAAACATCATCAATACCCTGACCTTGGAAAGCCCACCTACTGTTGTCGTTAATGTTCGCTACTTTAGAGACCCCCTTATCTATGGCTATGGTTTCGGTGCGAGAACATCCCTCTTTGGATACTTTGTTAAGGTGGATTATGGTTGGGGTGTAGAGACAAGGATTGTACAAAAACCAAGACTATACCTTTCTTTTGGAATGGATTTCTAGCCCGATACTCACCTTTTCTTCAAACCAGATTTTCTCAATCAAGGTGGGTTCAGCGGCGAGTTGAATATTGAGTTTTTCCAGTTTTTCCAAGGATTTCGCATTTGTAAGTTTCCTCATATAGGCGATCATATTGAGGTAGTTCTTCTTGTGATAACCTAGGGATTTCTGCCGCTTCAGGAAGATCTGCATTGCATCCAAGTGTGACCTGAGCAACCATATTTCGCCGATCTCAAAGTAGATTTTTGCTTGAAGTGCCTTCGTTGCAAGGTTAAAAAGAACATCCTTAAAGTCAGTCTTAATCACCTCCTTACTTGCTTCTTCAAATTCCTTCTTAGAAAATAATACTATAGAAGTGGTAAAAGTCATCATATTGTCTCGCTCCCTTCTATCGAGCATGTCGCTATATTGCTTAATAAATTTCTCAGCCAATTCGAATTCTTCAATCCTTACAGCCATAGTCACAATATTCCTAAATGTAAATCGACTGATCTTCCCGTTCCTCAGCAAAATGCCATTTCTTAGTCCTTCTTGGTAGAATTCTATTCCAATCCTACCAAAGGTCTTATCTCCTTGGTTTAAAGAGCGAATGCAGAAGTTAATTGAAAGGGTAAAAAGCTCCTTCCTCTGTTCATCAGCCAAGGAACCTCCGTGCCTTTTCAAATACTCATAAAAGTGCTGAAATTCTCCTTGTGTGCTCAACATTTGATAACAATAGTAGTATAAACCTATTGCTGGATCATTGTAAAGTTGCTTCTTCTCGATGTGTTCCACAATTTCATTCCTAATTCCATGGTCAAAGTGGATGTCATAAACATTTTCCTGCGACACTGTCAGACAAGAATATCTAAGTTTTCGCACGATATACTCCTTGTCAAGCAGGTCTAGAAGATCTTGCGTCTCTGTCTTACCAACCTGCCTTTCAGCTATGGCATTAGTGTATATCTCTTCTAATAGGAAGAAGTCGTAGAGCAATTTTTGCTGGCCAGAACCTTCCTCCTTCTGCCTGACATATTTTTGCAAAGTCTTCTTGTAGAGGTCATTTAGATTCTTCTCTTTGTAGTAGCTGAGCAGTGCCTTAGAATTAAAAAGTCTGTCTTCCTCTAAGGCCTTATAGGTGATGTACTTTTCTACAATTCTAACGGTGTCGCTTTGAAGTAACCTCAATTTGACATCTTCATATCGAAGTCCTGGAAACAATGTCCTAAAACATTCTTCCTTGTCAAATTCCGCTTCACTTTCAATCTGCTTTTTCACGTAAGTAATTAGGTCGATGTGCTGCTGTGACCTATTCGGAGCACTAAAAACAATGTAACGACTAAGTTCTTTTATGTCAGATGAAGAAAAAGATGAAATAATATTGAGGATCTTGTTTTTCAATTATACAAATTTAATCGATACATTATTAATTATCAATATCTTATGATACGAATTTTACTAAATCAATCCTACAAATTTAAAAATTTGTATTTCTTAATACGCTTTTTTTAAGTCATTTTTGCAATGCAAATTAAATCGTAGACCATGTACAAATTACAATTACTTATCATTGCCATCATTCTTCTAAGCGTGTCCAGCAGCCTCGCTTCAGGCGAATTAAAAACTTTTGACAATTTCGATGACACCATTTATGTCGATATTGTGGAATCCTTGGATGGTGACATCTTGCAAGTTGATTTTTTAGTCGCCTCATTTGTAGACATTATTTCACTCCAATGGGCCGTTGAATTCGACGACCAACTTGAATTTCTCGGACTCGAAAGCAACTACATAAGTAACCAATCCTTTGGGCTTGAGAACAATCTATTGAGATTTAGCTATAACTTACCATCCGTTGAACCCTTAGATCTTGAAGATGGCACCGTCTTATATAGTCTAACATTCAAGTCTCCAGGCATAAGCACTGCAGATATTAAGTTTCCCACCTCCCCACTTCCAATAGAGGTGGCTAATTCTTCTGTCAATCTCGTTGCAGTGGTATTTGAATCTGGAGGGGCTATCACTGGCTCTAGATTACTGGAAGGGGTAGCTTATGCTGACCAGAACGGTAACTGCACCTATGATGAAGGAGAGCAACTCTTGTCAGATTGGATCTTACAACTTTCTAATGGGCAAACCATCAAAACAAGTAACAATGGTCGTTTCAGGGAGTATCTTTCTCCAGGAACTTACTCCATTAATCTCATCCCTATCAATGAACTGTGGCAGGCATGCGAAACCAATACAAGCTTTGAATTTTCAGAAACTGTCAATTCGGGCCCTGTTTCTCTAGCCCTTGGCGCTTCGCCAATTGCATCCTGTGCAAGACCAGAAATATCTATTAGCACACCATTTCTTCGCCATTGTGCACCCAATGGCTATTATGTGACGTATTGCAATCAAGGGACAGCCACTATTGAATCCCCTGCAATAACGATTGATATTACAGAGGACCTCCTTTTTTCTGGCGCTACAGTTAACCCGATCTCGACCGAAGCAAGCACCCTGTACTTTCAAGGAGAAGACTTGACAATAGGGCAATGTAAAAGCTTCACGGTCTTTTTAGAACCTAATTGTGCAACAACCGCCATAGGTGAAACACATTGTGTAGAAGCTTCAATTAGCCCATTTGAAAATTGTATTGACAATCCATCTTGGAGTGGTGCTGACATTGTTGTAGAAGGCGAGTGCACCAATAATATGATTGTTTTCAAAATCAAGAACAAGGGCACTGGCAGCATGATAGGTCCGAAAAATTTTATCGTGATCGAAGACGACGTAATGGCACCGCAACCAAACCAAGATTATGACTTAGATCCCGGCGATTCTACAGTAGTTGAATTACCTGCCAATGGCAAGACTTTTCGACTTATTGCTGAGCAAGAGGACTTCCATCCTTATCCCAATATGCCAACCTTGGCCATTGAAGGGTGTGTGGAAAATGAAGGTAGTGGCACTTCCATGGGCTTCGTGAATCAGTTCGCCGAAAGTGACAAGGCCCCATTTACTGACTTATTCTGTGCTGAAGTAATTTCAGTCATTGAGCAAAATGGTATTGAAGGACTTCCGACCGGACATAGTGATCAGAATCTCATCGATCGTGAAACAGAGATGGAGTACCTCATCACATTTCAAAACAATGGCAATGATCCAGCATTTCGGGTGAAAATAGAAAACACCATCAATCCCGAATTCGATCTTAGTACTTTTCGAGTAAGTGGCTCAAGTCATCCTTTTACTTGGAAGATCAAAAACGACAGAACGCTGACTTTTAACTTTAATGACATTGATCTTCCTTCGGCGAATTCGAATCTCCAAGCATCTCGTGGCTTTCTAAGGTATAAGATATCACAAGTAGAAGGGAATATTGATGGCACCCTACTAAACAATGAAGCCAAGATCAATTTTAACTTTAGAGCACCCGTCCTAACTAATGTAAGCCAGCATACCATAGGATCGACGTTCACTATCTCAGATGTCATTGACAGTCAAACGAATCGACCTAGTCAAGCCTTTAACATCTTTCCCAACCCCACCTACGAGGGTATCTGGATCGAAGAAAAAACACCAACTAAGGGTGCTGAGATCAGTTTCTATTCCACAGAAGGTCGTCTTTTGTTGCATAAGACCTTAGACAAGAAAATTAATTATTTATCAAAATCCGAGTTGGCGCAGGGACTTAATTTTTACTTGATTACCACGGCAGAAGGTAAGATGTATACAGGAAAAATTAAAGTCTTAAGGTAGTTCGTTCTTCATACCCGAGCAACTGAAGCACCTTATGTGCGCCTAGCCCTCCAGTCCCCTCCTGGAGGGCTCTTTATTTCTTCTAAGTTCCCTATCTTCGTTCGATGCAAAAAATAGAACACTTAGGAATTGCAGTTACTGACCTAGAGAAGGCTGAAGAAATGTACGCTGCCCTACTTGGCACTCAACCCTATAAGAGAGAACTTGTAGAAAGTGAACAGGTAACAACATCCTTTCTCAAGAATGGACCTAATAAAATCGAACTCATTCAAGGCAATGACCCAGACAGTGCCATTTCTAAATTTATCGCCAAGAGGGGCGAGGGGATTCATCATGTGGCTTTTGCTGTAGTAGATATAAGAGCAGAGATGAAGAGACTCAAGGAGGCTGGATTTCACTTGTTAAGCGAAGAACCGAAGAGGGGTGCTGACAACAAATGGGTATGCTTTATCCACCCAAAGTCAGCGAATGGTGTGCTCGTAGAACTATGTCAAGAAATGGCCACTTAAGATGGAATGGTACGTTTATGTTATTGCTATCGCAGGCGGCTTGCTTGCTGGTGTCGTTAACACCCTTGCAGGATTTGGATCAGCAATTACTCTAACCATCCTTTCAGAGTTAATGGGACTTCCTGGAACAGTTGCCAATGGCTCGAAC
>CAZMYK010000080.1:0-10688 GCA_964570435.1 uncultured Saprospiraceae bacterium
GTGGTGCGATTTCAATTAGCGCTAGTGGAGGCACTGGGAACTTGTCCTTCGAATGGATATTGAATGATACAATGGTTGTTTCTAATTTTGAAGACGTGACCAATCTTGCGGTCGGCTCATACAAGGTAAGAATCACCGATGAAGAAGGTTGTACCTTGCTGTCTGATGCCATTTTGATAGAATTGGGTTCCTTTTCGAAGAGTGACTTCTTAACAGAAACTAAGCTGTCACCAAACCCAGTCTTGGGCTTTTTGAAGGTGGATTATAAGGGTGCCTTAGGATCTTATACCATCGTAGATGCGAATGGCAGGTTGATTAAGAGGACCAAGGTCAATAGGAGCGATGCAGATTTGATTATTGATACTTCGGACTTCATGACAGGCTTGTATTTTCTAAAATTGGATTTTCAAAAAGGAAGCAAATCTCTGAAGTTTCTTAAACTCTAGTACACGAAAGTTTTAGGTCAATTTAATGAAGTTTGGATTGACGTAAAACTTTTTCACTTATGCCTTTCTATAAATTCAATCAATTCGTCCCTAAACTGTCCTCCTTGATTGTTCATAGGACTATGTCCCGAAGATTCTAAGATTACTAATTCTTTATCATTGGTAGAAATAGAATCAAGTGCCTGTCTGCCTAATTGCGGCGGCACAACTAAATCGTAGGCGCCCCATAGCAGCAAGGTCGGTTTTGAGATTTTCCCTAAGTCGTCTGCTATCCTGGTGGTAATTATCCCGTTTTCCCCTAAAATAGTGCTATTTGCTGAATTTCCAGAATAGTAGTTTGTCAGAGGGTTCACAGAGAAAAGTGTGGTTTTTGCTAGCAATCCAAGATCCAGGAAATCTGTGATACCATTCCTAATTAGCCCAGCCTCGATCAATTTCTCCTCTGCTTCAAATGAAAGCGAATTCAAACTAGATATATCTGCAATACTTACATCGTTTGTGTCGACCTTGGAGGCAGCCTCCATGAAGTCATTCCAAAATTCGGTACTCCTATCGTTCTGAATTTCAATACTACCTAATGAGTCGATCATTTTCACTTGCGCCTTAAGAAGCAAGTCAAAATCATGCGCCCCATCGACTTCTATCCATCCATTGACTTCTTCTTGGTAATCTTTGGTAACCATATAGGCAGTCCCAAGTGTGCCGCCCCAGCTGTGCCCGAAGAGAAATAGGCTTACATCCTGACCATATTTGAACTTAATAACTGCTATGGCAGCCCTTACATCTTCGACTAGCTCATCCAGGGTGCTTTCGTCTGCGCTTAGATGTCCCTGCGACATCCCTTGACCTCGTTGATCAAAATAAGCCACGGCATATTCATTTTCAATCGTTTCAGCAAAGACTCCTGGCCTATACTCAAGGCCATTTCCTCCTGGACCTCCATGCAAGATCAAGATAATTACATCGCTATCTATGTTGCCGTGGATGTGCAGCGGCATACTTGCGCTACCTCGCTCCACGTACATAAGGTCATAGAATTGATTACCCTCCTTACCTTCGAATGTGCAGGATAGACACAGTAGAATAAACCATATGTAAAGACTACTTACTTTCATCTTCCTTAGATTTATATCCGAGCAAGTAGCCATATTCAACATTCAGCATCGGACTTGTACTGTTATTATAATTCAATAGCAGCTTTCCATGGATTTGCAGCCTCCAAGGATTCGTACCACTTCTCTTCCAAAGCCTTCCAATACCAAGTGAAATTACAGGTGCACCATACCATTCTCCTGGAAGTGAGACCTTGCTAACTTGTCCTTGTGGATCTACTCGGTATGTTTCAGGTAGCAGTGTTCTAAGATAACCTCCTCCAAGTCCAATCGACCGGTACTTTCCTTTTTTCCTTACTCGTCGATACAGTACTTCGTAAGAATTGTGTATCGTCCAATGTGTAGGATTGTCATAGTAAAACCCAAGGCTTGCGTCGAAGCAAACTTGCTGGTGCTTGACCTTCAATTTTTCATTGGACTGCATCTTCTTGATTGTTCTTTCGAAGACAAGTTTCTGCCCTGTCACTTGCAAGCCAGGATTCCATAGGTTGTTACCGTAGTATGAAAAGCCTAGATGCCAATTTGTCAAAATAGGATGCTGGGCTAGACATTCCATGCTAAATATGCAAACAAGTACCAATAAGAAAGTTCGTTTTTGCATTGCCATCTGTTTTATGGGCTCACTTTGTGTGTTAAAGAAGCTCAATTTCTAAAGGCATACTAGTCAAGGATCAAGTATGTCTGTCTAACTCTTAAGTTTCTGAGAATTCACGTCATTTAAAAAACATCCCAAATATGCTATTCATGTTCTTCAACGTCTTGTTCAATATGTTTCTCCAGCCAAGTGGTACACTCTTTAAAAGTATCGAAAGAAAGCTCATGAGGGACAATCCCAGGAACAAGGTTGAATCTTTCAAACATGCTCTTTGGTTGACCATGCAATCCTGTTAACACTACAGTCATATTTTGATCCTGCAATTCCTGGATCGCATCATCCATAGCATAAAGTCCAGACTGATCTACATATGGAACTTTGTCCATCCTCATAACGACCGTTTCGATTTCAGGCAGGGCCTTGATCATGTCTTGGAACCTCGATGCGAAGCCAAAAAATAGAGGTCCATCAAGGTGTTTGATGTACACCTTATTACCATGTTTTTTGAAGAACTCTTCCTCGTCCATCCAGGGAATTTCCCTTGAAAACTCTCTGAGCGGGGACGTCTTAGTCCTATTTTCAACCACATCTGATATCTTCTTCATAAAAAGTACCGAAGATAGTACCATGCCTACTATTACTGCCTCGATTAGTCCTACAAAGACGGTTAGGACTAGAACAATTAACATTACACTAACCTCACTGATGGGTAGTTCCCTAATATGTCGCAGCCCCTTATAGTCCATGACGCCAATTCCGACAGTTACTAGGATGCCAGCCAATACGGCAGCAGGGATTTTGGATGCGATGGGCCCTAGCGAAAGAAGAATCACTAGCAATAAGACCCCAGCAACCATCCCAGATATTCTAGTTTTGCCACCAGCATCGATATTAACAACCGTTCTTATTGTAGCACCTGCACCTGGAATGCCACCAAACAGAGCAGCCACCGTGTTACCTACGCCTTGACCAAAAAGTTCCTTGTTCGGCTTGTGCTTGGTCTTAGTCATATTGTCTGCTACAATAGAAGTAAGTAAGGAATCAATGGCACCTAAGGCTGCAAGTGAAATTGCAGAGACAATGTAGGGAGTGATAGATCCAAGGCTAAACTCTGAGAAAATTCGAAATTGCAAGGAGGGGAAGCCACTAGGGATCTGCCCTATGTCCCTGTATTCAAATGGCAAGAAATAAGCAGCCAGGGTTACCACCAGCAAAGCTACCAAGGTGCTTGGGATTTTTCTAGTAATTCTCTTAAAACCATAAATGATTCCGATAGTGATCAAGCCCAGCATTAAGTCTATGAAGTTGATGTTCTGAAAAGCCCTTCCTATGACTCTCAATGAACCTATCACACCTGAAGAGTTATTACCTGCAAGTGCTTTTGATTCTTGCGTCAATTCTGCTTCTGTTATCTCGCCTGCCCTTCGAACGGTCGCTTGGAAATCATCAAGAACTAAAAGACTCTCAGCGGCCTCATCTTTCAATATTCTTTCGAGCAGCACCTCTTGAGCTTGTGGCTTAAAGCTTTCTACAAAGCTCATATCTTCCTTTGGATAGTAGCCAAGCATAGGCAAAATCTGTGTAATGATAATGATTACTCCGATCCCAGTCATGAAGCCTGATACCACGGGATAGGGCATGTATTCTATGTATCGACCAAGTTTAAGAAAGGCCATTACGATCTGGATTAATCCCGCTAAGATGAAAACCATTAGTATTGCTGGAATTGCCTTGTCTAGGTCTCCCTCATTAGCTGCCACTATACCTGATATGACAATCATCGAAACTGCTGTCATTGGTGCCGTAGGCCCAGAAATTTGTGTGTTTGTGCCACCCAGTAGGGCTGCGAAAAAACTAATGAATATAGCGCCATAAAGACCAGCTGTGGGGCCAAGGCCAGATTGTAAGCCGAAGGCCAGGGCCAATGGGAGTGCTACAATACCAGCAGTAATACCACCGAAAAGGTCACCCTTGAAATGGGTTAAGTCAAATCCCAATAATTTTTTCATAAGCAAGTCACAAATTGTAATTTGGATTGGTGAAATTCAATAATTCAATACTCCAGCTGTCCAAAGTAAAAAATCTTCGCTCAATCAAGGAAGAAGAGTAGTAATTTTTCGACACAGCACTGTTAATTTTCTTTAGATTTGAATGCTTTTCAAGCCCGTCCCTTCAAGACTAGATACAGGAACCAAGACAATTGAAGGATTGCTTGGCCAATTCGAATAGTAGTCAGATTGGATTTTCTAGTTCCATATTTTGCGCAGCCTGTCTGGGCAAAATGGACTTAGGTAGAATTATTTATTGAATTCAATTCAGATCCAATTTGAAATACTAATTTTGATTTCATAAGATGTCATAATGGAGGAAAGAGTACTGAAGAACGGACAAAAGTTGCTGATTAAGAATTCGGAACCTAGTGAGGCAGGAAGGATCATAGATTACATGGGTGTCGTTGGCGGCGAAACTGACTTCCTTTCTTTTGGATCCCATCAGGTCAGTAAGACACCAGAACAGATGGCCAAGCACATAGCAGCGTTGCAGAAAAGTTCAAATCAAATCCATGTATATGGAGAAATTGAAGGTGAAATAGTGGCACTTCTAGATGTGATCGCAAGTCAGAAAGACCGCTTGAAACATTCGGCGGAATTTGGTCTTACGGTCTTGAAGGATCATTGGGGTAAGGGCATCGGTACTGAGTTGGTGACCTATATGATGGAATGGGCACAAATGTCGAATGTGCTGAAAAAGATTAACCTCCATGTGGTCTCTAACAATGAGTCAGCCATCAACTTATACCGAAAGTTTGACTTTTCATTCGAAGGAAGACTGACCAAGGAGTTTTTTGTCAATGGAACTTACTATGACATGATTGCCATGGGCTGTTGGCTTGATGACGTGAGTTCCTAAGTCTTGCCGTTTTTTGATATGAATGCAGATGAAATTATATCTAAATAGAAGCCTAGATTCACATCAGGGTATTACGGATCGAGTAAAAGACCTTGCCTTGGCGCACATTGTTGAACCATCAGATAGCGAAATTCCCATGATCGTAGAAGGAAGTAAAACCATCAAAGGAGGAGAGGCCATTTCACGCTTTCTTGACGAACTTTCTGAAGAACTACAGTTTTGGTACTATTGTCGATGCTAAACTATCCAAGTCTTATTCCTGGATTTGCTCCACTTCTTCAGAAGACAGTTTTGCATCTGATCTAATCGTCGCTATATTGGGTTTGAGCGAGTAGAAGTAGACCAGCAGCAGTCCAGCGATCAAAATAAACAGAAAGTTACCACCGCTATAGTACAAGACGATACCAATTAATGCGGCTCCTTCTAAAAAAGCCAGTCTGAGGATGAAGGCAGATCTGTAGGTGGTCAGTTTCTCCGATAGCGCATCAGATTGACTGATACTTGAGATTCTTATTTGGTATAATTTATTGCCTAAGTAGTAGGCTAATATTGCCGCTGCAGGCACGACCAGGAGGTATATGTCACTTATTTCAGCACTGATTGAAAAACTAGAACGGACGTAGACCATTACAAGAATCATGAACAATTGTCCAGCGAACATCGCTGTGAAGAGCAAGTTGGTCGATCTTAAGAATCCTTTAGCTTCCATTTACTCACTCGCTTTTTGATGCTCCCATAAAAGCCCAGTCGAAGTTCTAGGTAGGAAGCCTTCCCATGTCTTCTCGTTGGAATCCGCGTCTAGGTCTAAGTACTTAGCCATATCAAGGTCCTTTAATTTACTTCCAAGAAAGGCGGTTAAGAAGTGCTGATTTATGTTATTGATCCTTCTTTCATCCCAAGATGGTTCTGCATATCTATAGTACTCATCGAAATGCAAGCCAGGCTGCATCGTAATAGGAGCGGGTGGATTTGGCGCTACATTGTGACGTGCATTCATGTAGGTCAAAATATACCGCTCTGTATTGATGGCTCCGTCGTAGATGGCCTTGACCCCTTTTTCATAGCCAGAAATATCGTCCTCGCTACCAGCAACAAAGAGGGTAGGTATCTTAAGTCCAGCTAGACCTTCTGCATCCCAAATCCCTCTTTCCATTCCCCAAGGTGCGAAGGCTACAACACACTTTATACGCTCATCAAACATTGCAGAATGCTCTGCGCTTCCATTGACGAGAGATTCTATAGCTTTATTTCCACCAGACATACCTTGCACAAACTTTGACAAACCATCACTGTATCCTGCTCCACCAACATTTAGGACACCATAACCTCCCATAGAGTAGCCTATGATCCCAACCTTATCTGCAAGAACTTGGGCACTCGCAAAGTGCTCACCTTTGATCATTCGATCCACTACGAAAAGGATGTCCTTGGGTCTATTGAGTAGCGTAGAGTGGAAGCCTTGTGCATCTTGAAAGGTAGACTCCTTGTGACCGATAGCAGCAACTATGTAGCCCTTCGAGGCTAGATTTTCAGTCAGGTAGGTCATCAGTAACCTTGAACCTAGGTAACCATGAGAAACAACAATAAGAGGGAAGCTTCCTTCCGCCGCTTTCGCATCTCTGGCTGCTCTGCCAGAAAAGGTGAAGGGAACCAGGGGACGATCTTCAGCATTGGAAGAACCCATGACCTGGTCATATTCTACCATCTCTTTTTCTCCTGCTTGCAAGGAGCATGGATACCAGACTTCCACTTTTAGATTGCGATCGTAGGTAGGTGCTATCCCATCACTTCCAGCATTGAGAATATCTACCTGCCCCTTGTTAGTGAACTCCAGTGTTCTTACGCCAACCTTGTGCTCACCCCGGGCCGCTAGTGCAGGTGCATCTGGTAACATGTCGCCAAAGACAAAGGGTGCAATTTCTTGACCAGAAAGGAATAAAGGCAGGAGGAAAAGGATAATCGAAGAAATTCTCATAGTCATTGATTTAATCTTCGATTAAGGTAGTCAAATAATTCTATTTTAACTCCAAGCGTTCCACTTTGCCCACTAAAAAAATATAACTAAACAATCCGACCAAGGTAATTGCTGCAATGTAGAACAAAGCCGGCCTAAAATCTCCGTCGTTGACTAAGATTCCAATCACAATGGGCGTAAGAACTGCTGACAAGCCCCCAATGAAATTGAAAACGCCACCTACAAGTCCGATCAGCTCCTTAGGTGCAAGTAGGGAGACGAAAACCCAGGTGATCGAGGCAAAGCCATTTCCTAGGAAGGCCAAGGCAAGAAAGAAGATCACCATGTTATTGTCATCAGTATAGTTGGCAGCGATAATGACCATGGAAAGAAGCATTCCTACAATGATCGGAGCCTTCCGAGCAATTTCATTGCTATACCCTCGCTTTAGAATATAGTCTGAGGTAAAACCAGAAAGCAAAACACCTGAAAATGCGGCAAGGAAGGGTATTGCTGCCATGAATCCCGATTTTTCAAACTGGATACCTCTAAATTCGACAAGATAGGTAGGAAACCAAGTTAGAAAGAAAATGGCCAAGGTCCCAATGCAAAATTGACCTATATATATACCCCACAATTTCCTGTATTGGAAAGCTTGCTTTAATTCTGACCAACTTATTTTCTTCTTTTCTTCTTCTTTTTCGCTGCTGCCAAGTAGACCTCCACCAGCTTCGATCAATTGTAGCTCTTCCTGGTTAACACCCTTGTGGTCAAGGGGCTGGCGAAAGAAGGTATACCAAACCACCGCCCAAACAATGCCAATGACTCCGCTAATGATGAACAAACCCCTCCAACCGTAGGAGGTTTGGATCGCCACTAATATCGGGGTCAAAAAAGCAAGGCCAATGTATTGCCCAGAGGTATAGATTCCGATTGCTGTCGCTCTTTCGCTTTCGGGAAACCAAATTGTAACAATCCTATTATTACATGGATAGGATGGGGCTTCAAAAACGCCAATTGTAGCCCTGCACCCGATAAAGGCAGCTACTGAGCTCACCATTCCTTGCACCAAGGTCGCCAGTGACCAAGCCACCAAGATGATCGGATAGAGAATTCGAGGTGCTATCTTGTCGACCACAATTCCGCCTGGAATTTGCAAGGCAGCATAGGTCCACGCAAAGGCTGAGAAAATGACGCCCATCTGGGCATTTGAAATACCTAGGTCTTCCTTGAGAGCAGAAGCAGCAATTGAAATATTACTGCGGTCCATGTAGTTGATAACTACCGTGAAGAAAATCAAGCCTAGGATTCCCCACCGCTTGCCTGTTGGTTTAGAAAGTGCAATTGACACCTGTAGAGCTTTTTGTTCTTCTGAATCTAATCAAATGAGTCAGTAAAAGCGAATCTAGATCCATCCAGAACCAATTCTTCTACAAACAAAGACATTTCATTGTCTTTTTAGGCCGAAAAGACCTACTTTCAGTTGTATGAAAACAGTCTGCTTCGGTGAAATGATGTTGCGCCTAACGCCGCTCGAGACAAATGGGAGGCTTCTAAATGCCTCTGGACTACAAATGAGTTTTGCTGGTGCAGAATCCAATGTAGCCATGGCCTTAAGTCAATGGGGAAATGAAGTTGAATTTGTTTCTGCCTTTCCAGACAACAATCTAGGACGCGCGGCAATCAAGTTACTGAATTCATTTGCTGTGCGGACTAGCCATTGTATTCAGCAGGAAGGTAGGATAGGGACCTACTTTATAGAGCAAGGCAGGTCCATTAGATCTTCTAAGGTGATTTACGATAGAAGTAGCTCAGTATTTAGTTTAATGGAGGCTTCTGAATATCCTTGGGCCAGCATCCTAGAAGGTGCAGGGTTTTTACATCTTACAGGCATTACGCCTGCCCTTTCTCCACAGGCACTCGAGACATTTTTGCATCTTCTTAAGCTAGCCAGTGGAAGGGGAGTCAAGATTTCCTTTGATCCTAATTTCAGACGAAAGCTGTGGGCAGATAAGCATGAGGCCCGCACAGTATTTGATCAGGTCTTACCTTACATAGACCTACTAATCACCAACCAAGGTGCCTTAAGTGACATTTGGGACATGAAGGGCAGCGCCGAGGAGCTTGCTCAAACGATTGCTAGGGAATGGAAGATCGATCAGATCGCCTTTACTCATAGAGGTCATCATTCGGCATCTCTCAATACCTGGTCTGGTCAACTTTTCCATGGCGAGTCCCTTGCGGCAAGTCCGGAATACAGGCTTGAAATCGTTGATAGGTTTGGAGGTGGAGACGCATTTGCTGCTGGACTAATTCATGGACTTCTTAGTGAATGGGAGCCACAGTCCGTGATTGACTTTGCTACTGCAGCTTCCGCCCTTCAACAAACGACGCTTGGTGACCATAGCCTGTCTACAAAAGAAGAAATATTTAACATAATAGAAGGCCACACATCAGGCCACGTAGAGCGATGACGAAGGATAAAATAATTACAGCGATCAATGAAACTAAGGCCATTGCAATTATTAGAAGTGCCTTTCCAGAAAAGTTGTTAGAGGCTTCGAGGGCCGTTCTTAGGGGCGGATTCAAGGTGCTTGAAATTACATCGAATACCCCTCGCTACCTTGAGGTGATTAGTGAAATCAAGAGGGAAATTGATGGAGTGATTATTGGGGCAGGTACGATCACTACTGAAGAGCAAGCACGAGAAGCCATTTCGGCAGGGGCAATGTTCCTTGTCACCCCGGTAGCAGCTAAGGAGGTCATCGATTATGCCTTTTCAAAGGACGTAGCTGTTGTCATGGGAGCATATTCCCCCACAGAAATATACAACGCCATGGAGTGGAAGGCTGACTACATTAAGCTCTTTCCTGCCAATCATTTAGGTCCAAACTACTTAAAGGCGGTCATCGCACCTTTGGGTCAAGCCAGGTTTGTCCCGACAGGTGGGGTTCGTATTGATAATGTCGGTGATTGGCACGAGGCGGGGGCAGTTGCATTTGGGCTGGGTGGAAGTATTGTTAACGATGAACTGCTAGAGAAGGGTGATTATCAAGGTATTACCCAAAGAGTAGAAAATTTTAGAATGGCTTTAGAAAACTTATAAGCATGTCGAAGTTAGGCGGATTAGAAATAGCAAAGATCGAACTATTCAAGGTGCAACCAAGGTGGTTGTTTTTGAAAATAACCTGTGCCAATGGGATCTATGGTTGGGGAGAACCAGTAGTGGAGGGAAGGGCATCAACCGTAGAAGCAGCAGTCCTGGAAATGCATCCCTACCTAATAGGAAAGCAGGCCAATAAGATAGAGGACATTTGGCAGTCAATTTTTAGAGGAGGTTTTTACAGAGGTGGTCCCGTCTTGATGAGCGCGATATCGGGTATCGACCAAGCCTTGTGGGACATTAAGGGTAAGGCGCTAGGAGTACCCATATATGAATTGCTTGGCGGGGCTGTAAGAAATAGCATCAAGGTTTATGGGTGGATTTCAGGCGAGACTGAGGAGGACCTTGCTAAGTCAGCTGAGGAGCAAGTAGGAAGAGGATTTAAGGCCTTGAAAATGAATGCCACTGAGCACATGGAATGGGTAGATAGTCCTTCCAAAATAACTAGAGTTGCCAATAGGTTAGGTGCTGTAAGAGAGAGGGTTGGAGAAGAGGTTCACATCGGAAT
>CAZMYK010000081.1:0-10650 GCA_964570435.1 uncultured Saprospiraceae bacterium
CCAGTGACCCCCTGCTTGTAAGGCAGGTGCTCTAAACCAACTGAGCTAATCTCCCCTAATTTCAAATTTTAGCCAATTTGCTGCTTGTCCCGTTTGAGGAACGAACAACGGGAAGCTAATCTCCCCTAATTTCAATTTTTAGCCAATTTGTTGCTTGTCCCGTTTGAGGAACGAACAACGGGAAGCTAATCTCCCGCTATTTCAATTTTTGCTTCAAAACGCATCCGTTTTTCTTAAGCGACTGCAAATATATACTTCCTTTTCATTTTTACAAAAAAAATCTCAAGTTATCGGCAATTGCCCTTGTCCGTTAACTGAAAAGACACATGTCCGCCTTCAAAATAGAGACTCTCTAGATGTCCTGCCTCACTAAATATTCCTTTCACTAAATTACTAGGTTCATCCACCCATTAATCCTGCACAGTCATTTCTTTCTGCATAGTTTAGGATAAACAAAATTCGAAAAATGAATAAACTATACAAGACCCTTGGAATACTCCTTCTCTTACTAGCATTCCTAGGATCGCTGACCTTAGCAATGCGTAATTCCTCTGATGCAAAGGGCGTAGAACTAATGGTAAAAACCTATGCCGGAATCGAAGACGCTTTAAAGGAGACCTTTGCGAAAACGCTAGAGGAAAAAAGAATAATAGGTATCGAAACCATGAAGGCAAGCAAGTCAGAAAATGGTATGATGGCAGCGCTGCTAGCAGCAATTCTAGGTCTAATATGCTTTGTACTTGCTATCAGAAAGAAAGGTGTCCCGACGGGTATGCTCATCGCTGGTTTCTTGTGCTTTGTTTTGAGTATTATAGCTACACCTTCACTACAACTGGAAGGTTCCTCGATTTCGGCAAGTAAAATAGCTTTGATCACCGGAGGTCTTGGAATTGCTGGTCTCCTTCTTTCCTTCCTCGCAAAGCAAAGGAAGGAAGCCTCACATATAACTAGTACCTAAATTGAAAAACCTTGTGAATTCTGAATTCGCTAACTGAACCTAGCTAGCAAAAATCTGAGCTCGCAATCGCAAGTTACCTAAGTAAAAGTTGTTTTGAATTCATTTGAGGGCCGCTGCTACAATCCCTGCGATCGTGGCTGATATTACAAGCAAGCTAATTATGAACTTTGCCACACTATTGAGGGCATCATATTTGGTTTTTAAGTCACCATAATTCTTCATCTACTAAATCTTTTATTGACCAACATACAGACCGAATGTCTCAAGCAGGAATAGATTAACACTTGTCAAAAGGCTGCGTCAGTCCGAAATTCCAAATTTCGAACAGCGATTGAAGCTTTTGTAATGCTTACCTAGTATAAAAGCTACGGATTTACTCCGCTACAAAGGGCATCAGTTTATATGTTGATTGGACCTCCCTCAGTCTAAAATCCAATTTTTGAAGCTCAATTGGAGCCCAATTATTGAACTCGCAACAAATTTAAAGACCCTAAGCGCCTACTAAAATCAAGTGCTCACTAGGCATCTTTGTCCTACAACCTAAATTCTTATTTCTATCTTGGCTTCCTAAATATTGAGGAATGATAAAACTTAATAAGGGTGACTATCAATTAGGTTTTGCCTACCTATTAATTGCCTCGATTTGGTTATTATTTAGATTCTCCAGCGAAGGTGTTCTCCTTGCTGAGATGCTTATCGATATTCTGGTATACTTAGGAAAAATGATCGCATCCTTTTTTCTATTCAAATTCCTTGTAGAAAGATTCATCCTACAATCAAAAAGATATTTCTTGTTCTGCCTGTGCTTTGTGAGCGGAGTAATATTGCTAGGCATCGTTGTAAATTACCTAGGTCAGGTATCTGCAAGAACACAGCAATCTTTTTCTTTTCATCCTATTTCGGGCCTAATTGTAGATGGATTGTATACGATCGTGCCAGATATCACCCTGTTCTTAGGAATCATTTTCAGTAAAAAATACTACGACCAAGAGTTAGAAAATAAGAACCTTGAAATTGAGAATCAGGAAAACAAGGTAAGGCTGCTAAATAGACAGTTCTCCCCACACTTCCTATTTAACAACTTAAATACCATCGACTCCTTGATTGACTCTCGTCCGAAAGTGGCTAAAGAGTATGTAAAGCACTTGTCGCTCCTATATAGAAAAATGATCCAAAATAAGTCATCAGACCTGATTGCTCTAGGAGAAGAAATTGACTTTATCAAGAGCTATATATTTTTAATCGAAACGAGATTTCCTGACACCTATGAATTTTCTATTATCGATAAAAGAAAAACCCATACGGGATTTTTGCCCAACGGATCACTTCAAACCTTACTTGAAAACGTCGTTAAGCATAATGACGCCCAAGATGACAAGAAAGTCCTAACTGAGCTATTGATCAATGACACCCATGTCCGTGTAAGCAATAACAAGTTGAATTCTACAAAGCCGTCAAAAACAAGGTCCGGTCTCCATAACTTGAGAAGCCGTTATCAAATACTTACTGACAAAGACATATCGATTGTAGATAGTGCAGAATTCTTTGCTGTTAAGGTTCCACTCATAAATGTGAATCAAGAAAAATGAAAGAGCTAATCCTGATCATTGAAGATGAACATCCTGCGTTTGAAAAATTGACCGCCCTACTTTCAGAAACTACTCTTGAATTTGACTATCACTGGGCAAAGAACAATAGGGAAGTAAAAAAGCAACTAGAGAACAATCTCTACAGTCTCATTATCTCTGATGTTCAACTTGGAAACAACAATGTATTTGACGTCCTGTCAGATCACTTTCTGAAAACACCAATTATCTTTTGTACTGCCTACCATGAATATCTTTTGCAGGCCTTCCAAGAAAATGGCATTGCCTACTTGCTTAAGCCCTATGACCTCGCAGATTTAGAAAAAGCCTTAGCAAAGTACCAGGTGCTATTTGACAAGATAACTAGTGCTGCGAATCCTACTCTACTGCATGAGCTAGAAAAATCAAGTAGCAAATCGGGTGAGTATCAGACTAGGTTTGCAGTTAAGAATGTCAAGAAGGAAATTACCCTAGTTCCAATATCGGAAATCAGTCTGATTGAAAGCAAGGGTGATTTTTGCAAAATAATAACTCAGAAGTCAAAGCATCATAGTTACACAGAGACCTTAGGAGGGATCGAAAGAAAGTTAGATCCACAGTTCTTTTTTAGGACCAGTAGGAGCCACATCATTAACATTAATGCTATTGTGAAAATTCAACCCTACTTTAAGAACAGATTAAGTATAACATTAAAGGGAACAGATCTTAAAGTGACTACCAGTTCTTCTAGAACGGCAGACTTTCGCATTTGGATAGAAGGATGATCAATGCAATATCGCACTTTCTTACTCCTCGAGAAATTAACCTAATTCAAACCTCTTTTATCCTCCTTTAGCAGAAGTAATGAGCAATTGAATCCTTAATAATTCAAATTTGAGCTAAAGGGAACCTATGGAAAAAATTCTTTTATTACTCCTTTTATTCTGCTGTATCGAGTCGAAGTCCCAAGATCTTACTAAGGAATTAAGACGAGAACTACGAACCAATATAGCCCAAGGCGAGATTAAGGGCTTTGGGGTTGCCATATATAATCGTGAACAGGTTCTGTTTGCAGAAGGTTTTGGAGTTGCTGATGCAACAAAGGGGGTTGCCTACAATAAAAATACGATCCAAAAAGTCGCCTCCATCTCTAAGACCTTTTTAGGAGTAGCAACCATGAAGGCTCTTGACTTGGGTTTGTTTACCCTAGAAGATGACATAAATGACTACCTCCCATTCTCAATAGTGAACCCACATACTCCTCAAGCGGTAATTACGATTGCTGACTTGGCCACTCACACTGGAGGCCTGAAGCAAACAAAGCTAGACATGGATGCACTCTATTTCCCAAGCAAAATAGCACCTATCAAGAATGAAATACCGATGGGACTTAAGAAGCTAGTTTTTAAGAGAATAGTCAAGAAACTCAATCACAACGACTCCCTTGGCTTAGCAGATTTTCTGTACCAGGTATACCACCCGCGTGGCAAGTGGTATAGTAAAAAGAACTTTCTCAAGGAAGGGCCAGGCGAAAAGCATGTTTACAGTAACAATGGAGCAGCCTTGTTAAGTCTAGTGATAGAAAAGGCAAGTGGAAAGAAATACTATGACTTTGTCAAGGAATACATTTTCGATCCTTTAGAGATGGAAGCAACTTGTTTCGACTTTCAATCTCCAGAAAATGCTAGTCATCTAGAGTCTAAACTTTATCATTCAGGAGTCCTTATACCAAATGACTTTCTCCTAATCACCTATCCTGCTGGAGGCATAGAAACAACGGTTGATGACTATGCACGCTACATGTCTAGTATGCTTAAAGGATATTATGAAGGAAATCAAATCCTTACAAAGGAGTCATACAGGTTCATGATGGAAGAACAGATAGAAGAAGCTAATCAAGGAATTCTTTGGCGAGTGTTCGACACATCTATCGGCCACCGAGGTGATATTGCCGGAGTTACAACATCTGCCTACTTTAAAGAAGAAACAGGAACTGGTTTCTTAGTGTTTTGCAATTCCGCAGGTAGCAAGTCTATTGACAAGCAAGTCACCTCAATCATTTCTATCCTTGAGAAATATGCTGCACTTTATCATCGAGGTTTAAAAAACTAGACCCAAATTGCTCCACAATTAGAGCACCCCATCTTGCATCCTCCTCAGAAGTAGGAAGTGCAAGATGGGGTACTGCCTAAATGATGCTTGTCCTAATTTTGGATGTAAATTTTTTCAACCCTATCACCCACACGAACGAAGTAAATGCCTGACCTCATTTCTTCTGTATTTACTAAAACTTCTTCCCTCCCTTCTCCTGGGCTGATCGACTTGATCCTAAGTCCTTGGGCATCAAAAATATCAATCCTTTCTTGACCAATATTTCTTACTTGGATTGTGAAATCACTCCCTTTGTTCACCGGATTAGGGAACAACTTCACTCCTTGTTCTGCAATAGCATCCAAATCAATTTCACTACTCCCTGGCCTGATTGCCAAGCCACTTGAAACTGAGATTGGCACTTCAAAAACGCTTGTGTTGCCATTGTCAGTGCCACCTCGTGCCCGAAAAGCTATCGCACTTGACGGAATGCTATTCCAATTCACATCAAAGGGTGCTGAACTTGCCTTACCTATCCACTTCCATGCTGAGCTGCTTGTTCTATACCAATATTTCACTTCATCGATATCACTTGAGTAGTTCACCACAATTGGTGTGCTAGAACCAGCGGAGAAGTTTTGGTTTGGACTAATATTGCAGATCTCAATAGTCTTAATTCCAGACAGATTCCCTCCACCACATGTTGTGTCACCTCCTCCGTCATCATCTCCATCTCCATCTCCGCCTCCTGTGATATCAAATTCAATATATCCATTGCAATGTATCCTTTCAGAAAAAGAGCCTCCGCACATCCCTTGCCAGACACCTGTATTCACCTCCTGGTCTTCTGCTTCATAGTCTATTCCATCTACTGTTATTTTGTCTACTTGAACATCTCGAGACCCATTATCATTGAAAAATTCTACGCGCAGTACGCCTGACGCATCCGCAGAATAATTTTGATATCCTGTTGACAATTCCCATGTTTCTATCACAGTGCCACTGGCAATTAGGCGAATCCGCTCGCTGCCTTCGTCTCCTTTGGCTCTAATGACCACTGAGCCACCGCTGCTTCCACCATCACTTTGAGTAGCGAAATTGTTGCTGTCGCTATAAGATGAATTCTCAAAAGAGCAATCTGATCTAACTCTCCATTGGTAATTGGTGCCGGCAGTTAGGCCAGTAAGATTATAGTTTGTGCCACTAATACTTGAAACACTTGTCCAAGAGCCACCACTTATCCTCCATTGGACGTCATAACTTGCAGCACCTGTTGCACTGTTCCAATTCAGCTGAGCCGAGTTCTGGCTGATGCTTGATGTACTTAATCCACCAGGAACATTACACACCATTGGAGCATCGCCACAGCTCTCTGAGTATCCAGAAGGAATAGACAGTGTTATCCTGCTATTATAGAAGTTGCCACTAGAAGGATTTCTCGTATTTTCCCAGGCAAAGTTATCCTGGGACCCGTTATTTGCTACAGCCACATCAACATCAGAATCATCTAGATTGAAAATATTGTTATGAATGTAGTTGTTTCTTGCCGTTAAGCTTGCGGCTACTCCAGCGCTGATCCGTGGCACCACCATGATCGCTCGCTCGATATTGCTATTGTTATTTTGAAAGAAGGTGTTACACCGGATTCTTGCATTGTTTCCTTTCAGGTCTATGTGGCTGTCTGCAAAGTTCTCGCCTGATATACCAGAGCCATATATCTCACAATTTTCTACAATTGTATTTTCTGTACCCTCTCTTATATCAAATGGTTCAGCAGTGATATTGGGACCTATCTTTGAGTTCTTTATAGTGGTGTTGTTGCAAGCTCTTCTGTAATACTTGCCTTTTTCGCCAGTGTTGGTGCCGTCTCCTTCCCACCATACAGAATTATCAGATCCCACATATATTCCTTCTCCAAAACCATCATTCCGCTTTCCTAGATCATGAAGGTCTACATCATCAATCACCGTCCCTGAAGATCCATCCCTAACATGTATTCCTTCTTGTCCAATGTCAAAAATCTCAACCTTCCTAATTGTAGTATTATTAGAATTGTCTAACATTAGGCCCTTTGTCCCACTCTTGATCTTGATGTTTTCTACTACCCAATGGTCCCCAGTTATATAAAGAACATATCCAGATTCGTCAAATCCCTCTCCAGAAAGTGTGGCAGGGTTTGATGAATTTGCACTTCTCATCGTAATTTTGTTGGAGGCCGTTCCATCATTTACTCCTCGAAAGTAGAATCTTCTAAATACACTGTCTCCATCAGCAGTAGGAAAACTCGCAGCAACCGAGCTAGTAGTATAAGTTCCTGGTGCAAGTAGGATAAGATCTCCAGCACTTGCTGAATTCAAGGCGTTCTTTAATTCACTAGTGTTACTTACATTAAAGGTTGCTCCATAGGTCGAAAAACACAAGAGAGCCATTAGTGCAGTTAGGGTGAGGTGTTTAAATAACGATTTTAATTTTTGCATTGCTTTTTTGTTTATTATTAGTTAATACGCGTTCAATTTGTTGTGCGGGCCCGTACATGACTGCATCACTTGAATGGCTATAAGGGTAGGGAAGTCTTTAAATGGCGCTTGAGTGCCTGTTTTTCACACAATCTGTTGCTCATAAACTAAGTGATTGCTTCAAAAAGTAATCTTCCTTGATGATTTACGAAGACTTAATTTAAATTCTGCGAAAGGTGTGTGAGCATTGTCAAAATTTTACAAAAGCCCTATTAGGCAGCATAAAAATACACTTGTGTGGGGTTTCTACTTAGAAAAATAATCTAGATCTGGGGTTAGAAAAGTCTTAAACTTCGCTTTGATGTCGAACCTGCCAAAACGGGAATATCCCTAAAGAGCATTCCTATTGAATCTCTAAACTTCTATTCTATAGTGCACTTCAGGACTACTTCACTACAAAATTCACATTCTCTTTTACTGTCAAGGTCGCATTCCCTCCTAGTCTAAGTAGCACCTCCTCTGGAACCTGACAATCGGAGTCAATGGTGATCGGACCATTATACCACATCGGTGGCATCTTAGCCGTATCCCAGCTTTCAAGATCAGTCCATAGATTACCGTCTGTCCCCCTGAAGGTGTATGAAGCCAGGTTGCCATTATTGACCGTAATGTGGACTGGGAGATAGGCCCCTGAAAACTCGCTAGCATCAAACATGAAGCCCACTCCCGAATACGAAGGATGACTCTTGACACCTTTAACATCTGTTGCAAGTGCGAAGAGCTCATATTCACCATCTCCGATCAACCTGGTATCTATCGAAAATTCAAATCTAAATTGTGGTGTTGCAACATCCACGTCTGTTTCTAAGGAAGCAATAACGTGCCCAGGAAGGGTGTCAGAGTTTGCTGGTTTTACAAATAGTTCTACCTTGCTAATTCCCTTCGTACTACCAAAACTCCAGAACTCAGCACTCTTAGCAGGCATCCTTAGCCGATGAGGCGCCCAGTTTGCATAGTAACTGTTTCCCACCAATACCTCAACAGGAATAATCCCGCTGACTTCAGGTCCACGAAGAGTTCCATCTTCATCTTTGCTGTGCGTCTGATTGTCTATATCAATAATTCTTGAAGGTGGGCCTAGCTGGGGTAGGTCGTGGTGCAAGGCAAATGGATGAATTTCGGATGGTGGCGTGTATTCTGGTGGGCTTGAAGATTCCGGAATCTTAACCTCTAAGTGAACATTTACAATCCCAGTATTGTGGGCAAAAAACTGTACTTCATTATCTCCAATATTAAGGGGGGAGTTGCCACCCATGTCCACTTCCCCTATCTTGATCCTATTCGAAATCGCAGATCCAGCATAGTTCACTAGGCCAGGGACTTCTGGAGAAGAGTTGTTAGCACCCTGTGGTAGGGGAAAACTGTTGCCATTAAAAAGAAGGTGGTCATCTTCTCTTATCGAAAACGTCGAAAAGTCATTCTTTAGATAAGTAAAGACCAGCCACACTTCATTAGTTGTGCCTGGGCTAGTGGGCCGGATATCATCAGGAACATTGATGGTAAAGGTAGGATTCTGATCATTGCTAGATCTCGCTTTCTGTAAGTCCGTGCCTATTATTCGGGTTACATAATTGTGTATGATAAAGGGTTCTACATTGGGTCCATCAAATCCAAAGTTGTCCCAATGTGATAAAAAGTAAGGATTATCACTTTTCGAAGTGTTGTATCCAATTGCAGACCATAGCAGGTCATAAACTCCAGGCTTGAAAGAGGCTTCTGGGAAGGTGGTATTAAGAACACTGGTACCATCCACAAAAATCTCCACCCCATCTACTCCTAATCTTACATCAAAGAATCTCCTGACATTCGTAGACATTCGTCTATCGAAATCTGAAAGGTCAGATGTCGCTATTTTGTAAAGCTCTCCAAGTGAATTAATTAAAAAGACAGTTACTTCGTTGTTTCTCGCCTTAATGCGAAATACATCAGCTGGTAGACCAGCATCGCCATCTCGATCAGTGAAGCTTGTGTGCCCTGTCAAGTCTGTTTTTACTGGGTTCAGGTCTAGGTACCAGACCCCTCTCGGGCTAAAAATACCATCCATGTCGAATACGATTCGACGTCTTACTCCTTCTTCTATGACTATTGGCTTCCTTGGTCGTTGAGCAACTTGGGCTTTATCTCCAGCGGCCCCATTTAGGGTTCCGGTCAGGGTATGTGTGTGACATTGTGGGTTGATGAAAAATAGATTAAAGCGCGGATCAGTCTGAGGAGTCATTGCATTGTTCCATTTCAGTTCGTCTGGCGGGCCCATTGGGAGGTTAAAGTCGTCAAAAAAAGTCATGCTTGACCGAAGATCGCTCACCCTCGAACCATCACCTCCTTCAAAAGTACTGATACTTGGAGGGCTACAGATTTCGCCCTTGCTGTTGACCTTTACGACCTTAAGGTGGTAGGTCACCTCATTTGCAAGTGGTTGGATCTGCACCACTGGATTCGTTGAAACCATAGAATATGGATCTTCTGCTGTCTTGATCGACATGGTTCCAGAGCTCTTTTCAGAATAACAACCAAGACCCTTAATAATTACAGATGTGTCGCTTGCGTCTGGCCACCACTCTAGATAATATCCAACAGGGTCTGTACCATCTGTGCCCACCGTCCAGAGCTGCGTGCCGTTTCCAGCATCGAAGTCCATTTCGATCGTTGCTACATGATCATCTCTGCTAATTTCAACAATCGGTGCAGGCGATGTAAAAGAGGTTTGGTAGAATGCCCCCAATTCCACTGTGGAAAAGATAAATAAACATCCAAGAAGAAATGTGATTCGATGGCTGGACATGTGCTTTTTCCTAAAAGTGAGGATTTTCTTAGAATCTAGAAAACTTTGTTCCTTAGCATGTCGTTCTTGGCACTTCTGCTTCCCTGAAGAGGGATCATTTGTTCACATCTCTGCTAAATTGCAACTGGTTTCTTCCTAGTTCCGACTTATTCTTCAATTGCAACAAGACCATTGTCACTCAAGAGCAAGGTCTTTATCTCGCTAAGCAACTCCACCTGTACTTCAAAACCAAAAAAGCCCATTGTTTCAATCATAGACACTTGCCGTATTTCATATCCTGCATAGTGATCCTCCAAGTGTTGCTTCACATTTAGACTTAACCCATTGCTAGTAATCTTAGTAATTGTCTCCAACCAATATCCCGAAGGACTATATCTAACCTTCTGGTCTTCGTTGTTGTATTGGAATCTAGCTTGAAAACCTAGTCTATCTTTCTGCCACCTCACATCTTCAGCATTGGCAAAACGAGATTCTAAATCTTGAATAGCCCTGTGGGAGACTATCTCTTGTCCACTAGTAAGGCAGCAAAAGGAAGAGAATAAAATAAAAATTGCGAGGCTCCTCATCATTCTAAAATTTGTAACCTACACCTATGGATCCATGTACCATCTTAGGTAAGATGGCTTCACTGCCATTGAATGTATTGATGTAGCTTAGTTCAGCAAATCCTACGAAATTGTATAGGTTAAACTCTAGTCCAGTGGATACCTTAGGCTTATTCCATACAAACTTCCGATC
>CAZMYK010000082.1:0-10614 GCA_964570435.1 uncultured Saprospiraceae bacterium
GAGAATCTACGAAGGTCGTATCTCCTACCCCACAGTTGTCTACAACATTCAAGACATCCCCTGTCACATCGATCGTTGGTGCAACTTCACAATCTATGGTGATATTTGGTGGCGGCATAAATGTAGGAGGAGTAGTATCCACGACTGCTATTTCTTGGATTATCGAAGTCTCCAAACCGCATGAATCAAGCACGGTGATGGTCCTTGTTACTATCCCAGTGGAGTTGCATCCCGTCAAAGCACTTTGATCAAAAGACTCTGTCGTATCAACCAGCACCGAGGAAGATGATAAGACGGCTACATCACCAATCAATTCAAGACTCCTAAAATCTTCCTCACAGGAAATAACAACATCTGCAATTTCCAAACTTGGAGGAGCATCACTAAGAATTGTGATTGTTGTATTATCTGCAGCAGGAGGGCATGTGCTATTCGGATCAACGGTCCAAGTCAGTATTACCGCTGCACCGATTTCGGAAGATGCAGGAGTGTATGTGCTTGTAGGATCGTTCACACCACTAAAATCTCCCATCCCTCCGGACCATGTGCCAGTTTCACCTGGCATCAGACTAGCATCTAGGGTGGCAATTTCATCATGACAAAGAAGGATATCAGGACCTGCGTCGGGAATCACAAGATTATCAATCGTTATTAAGATATCTGAAACTACCTCACAGCCAAAAACATCAGTCACGGTCACTGAGTAAGTCGTGGTAGTCATGGTAGTCACACTAATTAGTTCATCGGTTTCTCCCGTACTCCATTCGAATGTATATCCTGCAAAGCCCCCAATATTGGTATGTGAGAGATTTCCATTGAAGATATTGCAAGTTGTAATATCATCTCCTAGCACTACAATACCATCAGTGATATCACCTGCGTTGTAAGAAATGGTATAAACTATACAGACAGAGCCAGCAATACCTAGCTCATTGACAAAACCAACAGTTACCGTATCATTCCCATTAAATTCCTCGGGTGCTGTATAAACAACACATGTGTCGCTAGTCATTGAAACTGTTGCCATTGAGCCAGAGTTAGAGGTCACAACCGAGGTAATCATGTATTCACTACCACAACCAGTGATTGGGATACACTCTTCTGTTGATTCACCTGCACAAAGGGTATCAGACATATAAAAAGTCGTAGCCAAAAGATTGTCTGGATCCAGTGCAAAAATCCTTTCTTCAAATGAAGTGAGGTAGCCAAAGGTTCCACTACTTCCATCGCCCACTACTAGGCCAGCTGTGAAATTCACATCTGCTTCGATGGTATTTTCAGCGAGTACCGCTGAGTTGGGAATGGTGACTGCTGTGTAAGCGGGACTAAGACCAAGAACAGCGTTACTAGTTGTCCCACTTATACCTGAAACTGGATTCCCATTAAATTCTAAAGACGTCAAGCCGCTAGTAGGAATAATCACTTGCACTACATTTTGTCCAGCGAACTCCGCAAAACGTATGAAGCTCGCTCCAGAGCACTCTGATATTGGCGCAGCAATTCCCATTCCCACCTCCTCTGACTCTTCACCTGTAACATGATAAAGATAAGTTGGCTTTGATGAATTGATGTAGCGAGGTGTGCCCGCAGCTACATTACCTAAATTATATTGATAGAACTGGCCTGCATCGAGTACCACTTCGGCCGAAGTACTACCATCAATGAATACACTAGTGTTATTTTCCACGGCAACAATTATCGCATAGTCATCATCTGCATCAACAGACCCGCGCACTACCACGTAGTCAGTACCCACCTTTTCTATAGGAACCAACTGATCCACTCCCCCATCTAAATCTGAACCATCGAATAACCGCGAGTGTTGCGAACCAGAAACCACTGCGATATCCTTTGTCGCGATAATCCTAGTTCCTGTAACAGTAACATTGACATCATCATCCTTGATTAGGTAGGTTTCCCCGCGATTTAGAGAAACCGTATGTGGACTCGTAATACCACTCATAGGAACATCGAAGATAAAAGTAACACTTGTATTATCCTCTACCGCCATTACAGAGATAAAGTGATTTTCAACTCTGGTGGCATTTTGCGGTAAGAAGACTGACATGAATGTCTGACTACCCGCTATAAAGGACCTTCCAAGAGCTTCCATACCCTTACCTGTCATTAAAACCTTGTTATTATCAGCATCGATCTTGTAGATCACTTGTATTGGAAAATCAGAGGTAATGATGAAGCCGGAATCGTCTTCAACGGTGTTGAAGTTGTTAGTTTGCATATCACCTACTGTACCTAAGTCAAAATCGAGTGAAGCTGTATTAGTGATAGGTCCGCTAAATAAAACTGAGCCATCTCCACGCGTTATCGTGATAAAGGCAGCAGGAAATAGGGTAGAAATATTGAATGATGCCGGAACCATGAAATCCGTATTAGTTGTAGTGGACATCTGCCATACGGGAGGTAGGTAGTACGTTAAGGCATTCTCACAATCAAAGTTTGTTACTGTCTCATCTGGGATACAAGACAAATCAAATGAATCAACAAATCTATCCCCATCGTTATCAATTCCATCATCACAAATCTCTACTTCGGAAACTGTATCTGCTGGATCTTCACAGTATATATCAGCCCTCCAGCCATCATTATTTCCGGTATTATTACTGGTAAATCTGAATGTTATGCAACTTCCTGTAACCGTAAATAAACTGCGCATTTCGCGGCTATTCCCTTGGAAGGTCCCTATAAGAGGATCACTAATATCATCGCCATCATAGACAGAAAGAAAGTCATTGTTGCTGGTTTCAAAATCTGTGAAAACTGCCCTTATTCGACCTCCATTATCGGAACAATAAGTGGTCGTAATGTCTTGATTGTTTCCATAGTTACCAGATGCTCCACCAGAGTCGGTAAAAATAGCATCACAAGTCGTAATTAATTGACTTTCAGCTTGTGAAGTGTTAAAGAATAATATCAAAAGCGTTGCAAGACATTTGAAAAAATGACTCGCATTCTTGTCCCAGAGTACCTCCATTTCGGTAGTAACAGCTTTGTTTAGTGCACAATAGTTAATGGTGTTAAGCCTGCAGCTCAACCCAAATTCTTCTCACTATAAGGTGTTTTAAAAAGGTGTACAGCAGGTTCTCAATCTGCCTGGGTGTCGTAGATGATAATGAAGATATGATAATTACAAAAAAGAAACACAACTTTAAATACGATTAATTTTAATATAATTATTCCATATGTATAAACAACTATATATATTTATATTATACATATGGATAATATTTAATATAAATATTTGAGATCTATAAACTACTGAAATTTAAGATATTCTAATATGTATACTATTTATGCTCATGACGATACATATATAATATATATTCAATAGGAAAGAGGGCCATGATCTCCTCCAAGTACTTGTTTATTTTCTCAAATAATTGGAACTATTAAGGTCAATTAGGCCTTTATGATCTATATTTGCAGATATAAATTAAGAATCCATTATGGCGATCTATATAACAGATGAATGTATTAACTGTGGTGCTTGCGAACCGGAGTGCCCTAACAACGCGATCTATGAAGGTGGAGTAAATTGGCAGATTGCTGAAGGTACTGGCGTCACGGGGAAGTACGAACTTGAAACAGGTGAATTTGTTGAAGCAGAACATGACAATGAACCAGTCAGTGATGAATTCTACTACATCGCTCCAGACAAGTGTACTGAATGTAAAGGATTTCATGACGAGCCGCAGTGTGCTGCCGTTTGCCCCGTGGATTGCTGTCTACCTGACCCCGATAGAGAAGAGACGGAGGAAGAACTATTAGCAAGAAAGGCTAGGCTTCACCTATAGTCAATCTACTAAAAGCGATAATCTAGACCTAGACTTAGGTAGCTTAAGGAGTTTCTTAAGCCTTGAGGAACTTCAGTCTTAAGAATTCCATTTGCTCCTAGATTTATCTCCGTATTTATTCCTAGTTTTTTTAGGATGACATATCGATGCGAAAGGTTGAATCCAAAATTATGACGTGTTACCAATCCTAACCTTTGCAAAGATTCTTCAGAGCTCAGTTCTCCAGGAGTGAATGCACCAGAGGCATCTCTCAGACTTAGCCTATCATTAGATAGCGCAAGCAAATTACTGTACTGAATACCTAGGGCAAGTTGATGTTTTCTGCTAAGACGGAATTCAGCAGAAAGAGGAATGGATAGCATTCGAATACTCTCGATGCTTTGATGTGCTAAGTCGAATTGACCTTCTATGATTTGCTGGTCCTGGGAGATATTGGAAAAGGAGCCTACAGGCTCATCTTCTTCTGTGGGACTATCGACATTCTCCAAATCACTCGCCAACAAGTCTTTAGAAAAAAATTGGTCATTATAGTAACTTGCTTTTGCAATCAACTGATATCTTAAACTGCTCCTAAGAGACCACCTTCTACTAATGGGCTTCGAAATACCCATTCCAGCATAGTAGCCTACTAAATTATTATGACCAGAGGAATTGAGTCCAGCTTCAAATATGACTTCGATCGGACGAGGTCTTTTCAACTTCACTATACTGCCAACCGAGAATATCCTCTTTTCGATTTCAAGTATGCTTACTCTACTGGTTTCTAGGGCTTGGTAATTTGAAACTTCGGATCTTAATTCTTCAAGCACCTGCGCTTCATCGTTAATAGCATGTTCTCCAGATTCGTTGGCCTCTGTAAGATCAGTCTTGCTTGACATAAGTTCTTCATCGTCTGAAGATAGCGCTAGATCACTAGCTGATGGGTTTCTTTCCAGACCTAGTAAGCCTTTTCCTGTTTGTGCAAGAACCTCATCATTTCCACTTATCTTAGAAGTGACTCGATCTTTACTTGCAAGCTCATTTCTATTGGCTGGACTTGCTGTCTGCCTCTCTGTGCCAATAATCTCGCTGCTCACTTTTTGATTGAAGGTTTCTTGAAGCTCTGGATCTTCCTTGCCTATTGCACTTACCTGTTTAGATACAAAAGGATCTATTGTACTGCCAACCTCACCAGTGTTTTCTACATTTCCACCGTCTTCATTTTGTTGCCTTTCTTCTTCACTTGAGCTCAATGCCTGACTTCCACTATCGCTTACTTGTATTTCCACTCCAGAATCAGCGAGCTTCGAATCAGCTAAGGGTTGATGCACAGCTTCAATTTCTTTCCCATCACTTGCAATGGTAAGATAAGCTGCAACTCCGCAACAGGATGCAATTCCAAACAAAAGTAAGAACCAAATAGGCCTATACTTCCGTCTTTGAGGTAATTCTTGGTCTAGCATGACCTCCATGCCCTTCCATCCCTTTTCTACTAAATTGTCATAATTCCTATCCTGCATGATTCAATGTTGCATTTTCATTACTAATTAACTCTTTCAGTTTCTTCCTTGCTTCCGAAAGATGCCACTTCGATGTTCCCTCACTTATGCCCAGTCGCTCACCGATTTCCCTATGATTAAATCCTTCTATGGCGTAAAGGGTGAAAACCTTATGTGTATTCCCAGGCAACTTTTTAACAAGCTGCATGAGGTCATCATAAAAGATGCGATCTAGTACCAGGTCGTCAGACTTTTTTTCTGCATCTTCGAAAACCATCATCCTCAGGTATTTGTTCTCCTTTCTGAAGTGGTCTGAAATACAATTAAAAACAAGTCTTCTAACCCAGCCTTCAAAGGAACCTCTCTTTTCGAACTTAGAAATGTTTTTAAAAACTTTTAGAAAACCATCATTAAGTAGCATCAAGGCTTTGTCTTCGTCCTTCGTATATCGAAAGCACATAGCAATCATCTTAGAAAAGTACATCTCGTACAATTCCTTCTGGGACTTCCTATTGTTGTTGACACATCCCTGTATGATCTGATCTAATGACGAGTTCATTACTTAATTAGACGTAATGAAGATAGGTAAGGGTTGGTGAATGGAACAAAAAAAGGCTAGGAAAATTAAATTCCTAACCATCTTTCGTAATCTTCTTCTGGGCCGATTGCCATTTTACGACGCCTCGAACTAAAAAAGAGGGAGGTAAAAAAGGCTTTCAACACTCTTTTAATCTTGTCCATAATTAAGGATTATAAGTGTTAATTAATAATATAAAAGCGTGATCAGAGGCTGAAATACATCACTAAAAGCTAAATTAGGAATGCTCTGCATATTTCAACTTCGACTTTCTTATAATAGCAACGTATTCAATCGAGTTTTTGTTAGCTTCCAAATGTTAAATAATTGCATTTTTTTTACAAATGTCTCAAAGAAGTAAATAATTCACTCCAAATACTTGATTCGCTCAATACTTTTGAGCTTTCTTTCAATATTTCTGCTCTTTGCACTTGCTGTGTCAATGATCTTGTTAGCCTCTAGGATCTTCCTTTGTGTCTTATCTAAAATATCGCCGAACTTTCCAAATTCAGTTCTTACGACATTAAGTAGTTTCCACACTTCTCCCGTCCGCTTTTCTAGGGCCAAACTTCTGAAACCCTGTTGGAGAGATGAAAGAAAGGCACCTAAATTGTTGGGGCCCACTACCATGATCTTCTCTCCCGCTTGTACATCCATAATCAAGCCAGGAATCCTTAAAACTTCAGCGTAAAGACTTTCTGTCGGCAAGAACATAATTGCAAATTCAGTTGTATATGGCGGATAAATGTATTTCTTATTGATATCAGCAGCCATAGCACGTATGGAGGTCGCTAAGTTCTTCTTTGCCTTGTCGATGGAAAGTTTGTCAGCGTCTTCGTAGGCATCAAGCAGATGCTCATATACTTCCATGGGAAATTTCGAATCGACTGGTAGCCATATGTAGGGAAGTTCATCTGTGTTTCCTGGAAACTTAATTGCAAATTCCACATGGTTTCTAGAATTCGGTACCGGAGACACATTAAGGCTATACTGTTCCTGCGTGAGCAACTGTTCGAGAAGGCTGTGTAGTTGGATCTCTCCTAGTACTCCACGTAATTTGGTATTCGAAAGTACCCTCTTCAAATCTCCAACCCCATGTGCAAGCACCTGCATTTCCCCTAGCCCTTGCTGGACTTTAAGTAAAGAATCCGAGACGATTTTGAAGGATTGGGTCAAGCGTTCCTCAAGTGTTTTATGTAATTTTTCATCAACAATCCCTTTGATCTCTTGCAGTCTTTGGGATATAGATGAGGTCAATTGACTTTGGCTCTTTTGCAGCTCTTCAAAGATGAACTTGCTTTGGGATTGATCCTGGTCTAATTGACTAAATAAGGCATTTTGAAACTGGAAAAAATTTTCTTGCACCAATTTATGGACAGACAGTTCTAGTTCTTTGCCTGAACTCCTTTGTTGTTGTCGTGAGCTATTGACTAACAAGATGTTATACACAAGGAGGCATATGATAAATATCAAAATGATAATAACAACGACAACTAGCTGGTTCATAATACAAATATATATTAAATAAACTCATAATATGAATGGAGTTGTTTTTTTTTATAACTTGAAGTAGAATTTCGACAAGTAATGAATCTCAGGAATCTATTCACCAGGAAAACAGATCCTGGAATACAGCATTCGATGCGTCTCAAGGAACTATCTAAGATACCACTTGCCCTACGTAATATTGACTGGGACCATGAATATATGGACAACCTGGGTGAGGCCAAACTATCATGTAGGACACCTCAGATTGCTAGAGGGGAAGATGGCTTTACCTATTTTCAATTGGAAATTCCAGACCTCGGAGCTCCCTTTCAGTCTTACAAACTCAGTTCATTGATCGAATCCGACCTATTGAAGGATGGCCACGGAGCCATAGTATATTCTTATGGAGCAGAAGCAGACCGGAGGTTTTCGTACGGGGAGCTATTGAACTACCAGCTAAGGAAGGAATTTAGGAGCAATATCCAGAATTGGCTAGCAGCAAGCCCGGATCAGTTTATGAAGTATGAAGATTTGATGGGCGGTAATCCAATAGAATCAATCTTGCACCCATTGACTCGCAAATTGCTGCTTGCTTATATTGTCAAAAACGGCTTCCACTTCCCAAAAGTTAGCCATCTAAACATAATGACTGAAAATGGCATCATGAATCAGCTTGTATTTAATCTTGAACCAAGGATGTTCAAGGATGCAAAGCACTTCGACTCGGTTCTTAGCAGTCTTAAGTGGTTCTTACCCATGCACTATACCTACACTTCGGTACCAGAACACTATCTTGGTGATATATTTTATGATTTATAAAATTCATTCACATGAAGGAATGGCTTACAGCAATATTTCTATGTTTGCTTTCAGTTTCAAATGGTCAAGTCTTAGATTCCCCAATTATTAAGGACGGAGAGGGGCCTTACACACAATTGATTCTTAGGGGTGTCAACCTTATAGATGGAAGCGGTGCACCCATGCGAGGGCCAGTTGACATTGTAGTAGAGCAAAATAAGATTGTCAGAATCCAAAATGTGGGTTATCCAGGAGTGCCTATCAATGAAGAGAACCGTCCCAAATTACTCCCAGGAGGTCGCTCTATAGACTTAGAAGGACACTATCTCTTACCTGGTTTTATAGATATGCATGGTCATATCGGAGGGAAAACACAGGCTCCCATAGGAGAGTACGTATTCAAGCTTTGGATGGCGCATGGAATTACCACGGTACGGGACCCTTCTTGCGGAAACGGACTTGATTGGGTTCTGAAACATAAACAGCGATCAGCCAATAATACGATCACAGCTCCTCGAATATTTGCTTATACCTCTTTTGGACAAGGTTCAGATCCAATATCGACGGCTGAGGAAGCGCGTGAGTGGGTAAGAAACAATAAGGCAAGGGGAGCTGACGGTATTAAATTTTTTGGAGCAGCACCTGAAATAATGGCTGCAGCGTTGCGAGAAAATAAAAAACTAGGACTTCGCTCTGCCTGCCATCACGCTCAGCTCTCAGTGGCTCGCTGGAATGTTCTTAATTCTGCGAGATTTGGCCTGACCTCTATGGAACATTGGTACGGACTGCCAGAGGCTCTATTTGAAGACAGGACTGTCCAGGACTACCCTGCAGATTATAACTATCAAAATGAGCAAGACCGATTTGGCGAAGCTGGCAGACTTTGGGAGCAGGCTGCAAAACCCTATTCAGAGCGCTGGAATCGTGTGATGCAGGAGCTGCTTGATCTTGACTTTACGCTAGATCCCACTTTTAATATCTATGAGGCAAGCAGGGACCTCCACCGTGCCAGACGAGCAGAGTGGCACGAGGAACACACACTACCTTCATTGTGGAGGTTCTACCAACCTAGTAAGATCTCACATGGTTCTTATTGGCATAGCTGGGGAACGGAGCAAGAGGTGGATTGGCGAAAAAACTACAATCTTTGGATGACCTTTGTAAATGAGTACAAAAATAGAGGGGGCAGGGTTACTGCTGGATCAGATTCAGGATTTATTTTCCAACTCTATGGCTTTGCCTACATCAGAGAACTGGAACTACTACGAGAGGCTGGATTTCATCCCCTCGAAGTTATCATGAGCGCCACACTTAAGGGCGCTGAAGCCTTGGGTGTATCAGACCAAATTGGGACAGTGGAAATCGGAAAGTTGGCGGACTTTGTAGTTGTAGAAGAAAATCCTTTGGCCAACCTTAAGGTCCTATATGGGACTGGTGCGATTAAGCTTACGGAAGACAACGAAGTAATCCGTGCTGGAGGTGTAAAATATACCATCAAGGATGGAATTGTATATGATGCAAAGAAATTGCTTGAAGATGTGCGGAGTATTGTCAAGAAGGCGAAGGAAGAAGAGGGTTTTGAAATAAAGCAGCCTGGGATTAAAACGAGACAAAATTGAAGAAGGCAAAATTTTTGAGAAATTGGGGACTAGGTATTATCGTGGGCTACATCATTTATAAGATTATTATGGCTATCATTACGTAAAAAAATAGCCCAATGAAGCTTCACCTTCTCAATACTGATATTTACGTAGAACGAAGAAAACAACTCGCAAATGCGGTTGCCGGAGGCAAAATACTTCTTCTCGGAAATCGCGAGAGTTCAGTAAATTTCAAGGACAATTGGTATCCCTTCAGGCAGGATTCGACCTTCCTCTATTTTACTGGCCTCAACATGCCCAACCTAGACCTCATTATTGACGCACATTCTGGAGTCTCGACCCTTTATGGAGATGAGCTGACAATGGAAGACATCATTTGGACTGGCCCGATGCCTAGCCTACAAGAGATAGCTGAGCGCATTGGGATTCATGATGTACGACCACAAGAAAAGCTCTCCGAAGAATTAAATGAAGGCGTACACTTCCTCCCACCCTACCGGCCACGGCATGTAGCTAGAACTTCCCAATTGGGATCATTCTCAGAAGAATTGATAGAAGCCATCATCAAGCAAAGAAATTGTAAGTCTGCAGAAGAGGTAGCAAGCTTACACGAGGCTTGCACGAGGTCTAACCACATGCACTACGAAGTGATGTCGCAAACGAGGAGCGGGATGCATGAATATGAATTGGTCTCGATTGCTAGATCTTTTGGAGGTCGAAGCAATAGCAATTTTGGCTATCTACCGATCTGCACTACCAAGGGGCATGTCTTGCATAATCATAGTTACGATAACATCCTAAGTTCGGGTGACATGGTCCTCTTGGACGCGGGGCTCGAGTCTGACCTTCTGTATACCGGT
>CAZMYK010000083.1:0-10503 GCA_964570435.1 uncultured Saprospiraceae bacterium
TCTGCTTCGATATCTCTATATTTTACTCCTAGTGTACATTCCACAAACTTACTTGCCATTCCCAGGACTCCAGCCACGATCATCCAAAAGGTGGCACCTGCTCCACCGATCGAAACGGCTATGGCAACTCCTGCAATGTTTCCTAGCCCTACGGTCGCTGACAAGGCAGCTGTCAAAGCTTGGAAGTGTGAAACCTCGCCATCAACCCCTTCGACTCCTATTGTTTCTATAGCATCTCCTCCTGGTGTCGCATCACCCGCCATTTTCAGATCATCAGCATCATGTTCTAGGTCATCGAACTTCCCCCTTACAATATTGATTGAAGTGAAGAAACCTCTGATGTTGATAAACTTAAAATAAAATGTAAAGTACGTGGCTCCTAAGATTAGAGGGAAAAGCACCCAGGGAACATTTATATTTTCACTGAAAGGTATGGAGTAAAAGATAAACTGCACAAACCAGCCTGTAAGCCATCCAAATGCCTGGTCTATTTTCTGATCAATTCCTAATTCTGCGGCTTCTTGGCCGAACATCAAAAGGGGTAAAAACAAAAGGATTAATGCAGGTAAAATCTTCTTCATAATTATATATGGCTTTTTCTTAACAATCACGCAATATCAAAAAAAATACGAAGATGTCAGTCATTATTCGAAATATTCTTTGCCTGTCACAAATTGGACTAATATTTGCCGTAAATAAAACATACCGCTTAAATGAGAATCAGATAATTAACAAGGGCTAGGATCTACTTCTGGCCCTTTTTCTTTTTTCGAAGAACCCTAATAAAATCCTGCTGATAATATTATAAAATCGTAAATATGTTATTTTTGGGCCGTGCATATCACAGTTATTCATATTGGCTCCAATGTTGGTAAGCGAGAAAAGTACCTCTACGCTTGCAAAGTGATGCTAGAAGAAACTGTAGGAAGGATCACAAAATCGTCCATGATTTACAAGACAGAAGCCTGGGGTAAGAAGGACCAAAATGAATTTCTCAACCAAGCCTTTCAGATAGAAACACAACTAGGTCTTGAGGATTTATTGGCGGCATGTCAAAGAATTGAAGCAAGGCTCGAGCGAGACAGATCCATTCGATGGGGACCCAGGACGATAGACCTAGACATCATATTTTATGACCGTGTTTCCATTGACAGAAATCATCTGTGCGTTCCCCACCCTAGGATGCACCTTAGAAATTTCGTCCTTTATCCAGTGGCTGAAATAGTTCCTGAATATATCCACCCAGTACTCCTACAAACCGTACTGGAATTAAAAGAAGCATCTAAAGACTTGTCCCATGTTTCCGTATAACTTTATCACCATAGAGGGGAACATTGGTTCAGGCAAAACTTCCTTCTGCAAAATGATCCAGAAGGAAACAAATTGCAGGATGATTCTGGAGCAATTTGATGACAATCCATTTCTACCTTTCTTCTACGAAGATATGGAGCGCTTCGCCTTGACAGTTGAGCTATTCTTTATGACGGAGCGCATGAAGCAGCTGCAGAAAAATCTGCTTTATCAGGACCTGTTTCAGTCCTTTACCATAGCTGACTATATGTTCATGAAGACCCTTCTATTCGCACGGAAGAATCTTGAAGATGATGAATATAGGATCTTTCAGAAATTGTTTAACACATTGAACAGCTCCTTTCCTAATCCGGACTTGCTCGTTTACTTTCATAGAAGTGTAGATATCTTGCAGAAGAATATTGGAAAAAGGGGTCGTGAATATGAAAAGCAAATATCTGACGACTACTTGTTGAAAATTCAGAATTCCTACTTTGAGTATTTCAGGAATATACTCACCTTTCCTGTTTTAATTATTGACCTCAATGAGATTGACTTTGTGGCGAATGCCAAGCATTATGAGCATATTAAGTCTCTGTTGAAAAAGACCTATAATCCAGGTGTTCACCGAGTATCACTTTTCTTATAACCTAAAACGTCCTTGCTCGCGATGATAACCAGTTCGATTCTTACTACGTAGGGTGTATCCTAGATTAAATTCCCATGCGCCTCTCCCATTATTAAATTGAGATAATTCCGATAAGGTCAGGTCATAACCGAAACCAAATTTGACTTGCTTATAGTAGATATTCATTGATAAAATTGCGGAGTCAAATAGGCTCCCCCGTGCTGAATTGACCACACGTCCAAGTGCCCCAATTCGCATTACAAATTCTCCATCGTCTAGATTATCGATTTCCAGTTCTGATCCGAATAGAAATTGATGCGAAACGCCCTGTCGAACAAATACAAGCTGGGGTATTAGGTTAAGGTTATCATAAATGCTCTTTGAGACTGAGGCATGAGCATTCCATCTCATCAGTTGTCTTTCTATGCTACCATCTAATATCGAGATGTTAGCGCGTCCCAGGTGGTATGCCGAAAATCCAGCTTGGATGGCAAGACCTTCATTGACGTTCCCATACCATGTGAGTCCTAAATTGATATCTGTAATTAATCCCGATTGCCCCCTTTGATTGGCATCCAAGCCCAATTCGCCTGAGTTTTGACTATTATCAATGAGGTAGTCAGTTGTGTTAAATTGATTTCCGAACCAAAATCGGTTACCTGAAACGCTTCTTTGCCCCAGTCCCAGTGTTGTACCGATCCCTAAATAATGCTCACCAATCTTGCTATACCTGCCTGTTAACTTCTTGAGGTAGGCAAATTGGCCATGAATCATATTAGAGCTCAAATGACCACGCCCTCCCTTGTCACCTAAGACCGCAATACCATAGCTAATCTTATCCACTTCAAAAGAAGAATTAGAAAAATTCGCAGCAATTTGAAATGTCCTGATCGGAAGGCCTTCCGATACTGTAGCTGCCTGCTCCCTGAAGGAGAGATCGACCTCTAAGGGCGATGATTGGACAGCTAGGAGGGCAGGATTTAGCAAATTTTTGTTCTGAAAAAATTGAGAAAACAAGGCATCTTGTGCTATGGAATGGGTCCCAAAAGTCAATACGATAAACAGTCCCATATATATCTTCTTCATCATCGTAGTAGGCTTGTATTTCCATTAAAATTCTCCTGAAATCCATTCTCAAACTCAACATCCGCAAACCAATAGTAAATTCCAGAAGGTGCCTCCTTTCCCTTAAAAAGCCCATTCCAAGATTGGTAGACTATGTTAATTTCTTGGTCAAGTAATTCATAAACTAACTCTCCCCACCTATCATAGATGGAAAATTTATTCACACTTTTAATGCCCTTGCCGAAGAGTTCAAGTACATCATTTTCACCATCGTTGTTCGGTGTGAATGCGGTCGGTACAAACAAGGGACTAAAGTTTTCTAGGCGTATGGTCACAAAATCATTGCCAAGGCATCCACCCATATCGATGACCTGTAACTCATAACTAGCTTCCCGCTGCCCATCAAAAGTAGGGGTGGAGCAATCTGTACAACTTAACAATTCTAAGTTGGCTGAATTCCAACGATAGGTCAGGTTTCCATTGGTATTAAAAATGGATGCTGAGAGCTCAGTTGTACTTCCAAAGGGTATGACACGATCAGGGCCTAGGTCAACCACTATTTCATCGGGTTCAAAGATGAGTACTTCAGTAAAGGTATCTACGCAGCCCTTAAAGTCATTTACATAGACCGTATAATTTCCAGCAATCAGGTTAGGGAAAATGCTTGTCGATGAAAAAGAATTTCCATCTAAACTATAACGGTAAAAACCTGAACCACCGCTTGCTTCGACTTCAATCCGACCATCCCTACCTCCAAAACAAGTCACCGGATCTACCGTAAATCCTGCAGAAATCGCTTCCTCGGGTTGGGTGATCAAGACAGAATCTCTCAGCTCACAGGCATTATCATCAGTGATTGTGAGATAGTACCAATCCGAGGCCAAGCTTTCAATGGCCTGCGAATTTCCCCCGACTGACCATGTATACTGATAAGGGATAGTCCCACCACTTACTGCAGCTTCGGCCCGGCCATCGTTACCTTGAAAGCAACTGGCATCAACCTTTCTAAAATCTAGGTCAAGAGGTCTTGGTTCGTTTATCGTGAAAGAGCTTATTCCCACGCAAGAATTGTCATCAGTAATTGTTACTACATAGTTTCCGCGTTTCAGATCAGTAATCGCATTCATCTCAGATCCTCCCGCATTAGCGTCCCAAGCATAGGTATAGGTCCCTGTTCCTCCCACCCCAGTAATAGTCAATCCACCATCATCCCCTCCAAAACACTTCACATCTTGTATATTTGTGGCCTCCGCATCGACTGGCTCTGGCGTTTCAATAAGGACAGACTGGATACCCGTACAACCCCGAGAATCACTAACTTGAACAATGTATTCTTGCCCACCTACTAGACCTGTAGCCAGCAAGCCTGTCTGTTCGGGAATCGAATTCCATGACACTTCAAAAGCACCTGTGTTGGCAGATTCTGTACCATATGCTATGGATGTGATCATTGCCTCTCCGTCACTCGTTTGAAAACAGCGAGAGGGTGTTTGGTCTACGACGAAATTAACCATACCGATCTCCACTACCTCAGCAGTCTGTACTGAAGTACACAGTCTCGAATCAGTAACTGTAACTGTATAATCACCGGGTGCTAAGCCCAGGTTTTCAGCACTACTACTTCCATTGCTCCATTCTATCGTGTAAGGCCCACTACCACCACTTGGGTTGACCGCCAATGAGCCATTTTCCAATCCATTACACACCGAATCAATGCTAGTGATATTAGCCAGCAATGCCTGGGCAGGCTCCTCAATTGTAAAGGCTAATGAGGCAGCACATCCAGCTGCATCCTCATAAGTCACAGTGTATAAACCTGCTGGAACATTTTGTATATTATTAGTTGATGCAGAGAAGCCATCAGGTCCTATCCACTCGTAAGTAAAAGGTGGATCTCCTCCACTTGCAGAGAAAAAGATCTGACCAGTGGCCTCTCCGTTACAGGAAATCGGGAAGACAGAACTATCGATCGACACCTGTGATGCAGCCTCAACTGTATAGGTGGCCTCTTTCATGCAGCTGTTTCCGTCAGTGATGGTGATTGTATAATCACCAGCAAGAAGATCAGTCAATGATGCACTAGGAGGGAGGCTACCCGCACCAACAGGTCCTGTCCATGCGAAGCTATATGGAGGATTACCACCGATCACTTCTAAGCTTATACTTCCATCATTTGTATCTAAACATCTAGGGCCAGCAACCGTTTCTTCAATCTCTATTTCATCGGGGGAAGTGATGGTTAGACATTCACTGAGTGTGCAAGAAGTCCCATCATCTAGTGTAAAACAATAGGTACCATCTGATAGACCCATTCGCATAAATGCATTACTCCCATCATCCCAATCGATACTTACAGTACCGTTCGGACTGATAAGACCTTCCACTACAATTTGCCCTTCTGAGGCATCATAGCAAACATTATTCACCTTGCTTGTATCAAAGCTGATCCCATCTGGTTCGCCGATCACAAAATCTTGGGCCACCATGCAACTGTTAACATCTGACACCATGAGCGTATAAGATCCAGCCGCTAGTCCGTCAACCTCGTCGTCATTGGATGTTCCGCCATTCCAGAAAAAGTTATATGGTCCAAGACCTCCAGAAACAGAGACGCTAGCACTTCCATCATCTTGGCCTTTGCAGGAAGCATCCATTGGGATAATCATAGCTGTAAGCTCAGCTCCTGGGTCGATGGTAAATAGTCTAAATTCTTCACAACCCAGGGCATCGGTCAAGGTCACCACATAGTTACCTTCTTCAAGATTTGCATTTACTTGCTCGTCTGAACCATCCTCCCACTGATAGGTGAAAGGAGCAGTCCCAGTTGTAACAAGGACTTCTGCAATTCCGTTTTCCTCATCCTTACAAAGCGGTGACGTTGTACCTACTGACCACACAAGAGGATCGAGCGCAGGGATATCTAGCTCAACAATCGTATCGCAACCTTCAGCGTCGGATATTGTCAAGCTATATATGCCAGGAGACAAATTGGGAGCTTCTGGATCGGTACTTCCAGAGGACCAGTTAAAGGAATATGCCGGTGTTGCTCCTGTAACTGTGAACATTCCTGTGATTCCGCTGACAACATTGCAAGGGTCAGAATAGGTGTAGTCGGAACTAAGTGTAAAGGGATCTGGAGCATCGATCATAAAATCGCCTACCAAGGCACAACCGCTTGCATCAGTTACTTTGTATGTATTCATTCCTGACTGAACAGTGGTAAAGATCCCTGTGCTATTAGAAACACCATCTATCTCGTAGGTAAATGGCCCACTTCCAGTTGCTGAAAGACTAACCTCACCATCGTTTCCATTAGCACACGAAGCATCAGAGTCTATAGAAACAGTCACGATTGGCTGTGCACAATCATTAGTCCTGCAGTTCAACGTTGTGGGCTGAGAATCACAATTGGGACCTACGGCCTTCACCTCTATTACGAAGTCAGTGCTGCTTGCAAGGGACAAAAATGTATAATTAAGTGCTCCAACAGATATCCAAGGTCCACCATCAATTCTGATCTCATAACCCTCATTATCGACTACATCATTCCATGTGACCTCTAGTGAATTTTCTGTAATCATGCCACATGTGGGAGACGGACTAGTGAGACTGGGATCTACTTCCACAAGCATGGAAGCCGATCTTTCACAGCCATATGAATCAATCACCTTCAATGTGTACTCTGTATCCTCCGTCGGACTTACCGATATATCTTCACAGTTCTCACATAAGGTAGTGACCGGATCAGATGACCATTCATAAGTCAAACCATAGAATGACCTAAAAGTTATAGACCATCCTTCCAAGGTACCTTCAAATCCATTGGTATCATCAATGACCAAAAGTCTCCATTTTCCATTTGTCGGATTTTGTCCATCCCATAGATCTCCCCAAACTCCTTCCGGCGCAAATTCACCTGTGTAGGTGGGATTTGCATCAAATATAGGGCCTGCTAGATTTTCACCATTGTTGATGTTCTCAGTGGCAAAGGGCGTAAAGCATGTGTTCTCATAGCGGTCAACATCTGCAATATTGTTCGGCTTAAAACCATTGTCTGTGCTCAGCTCCAGAAATTGTCCGCCAGGAGAAATCAAGTAGATATCAAAATCGGTCAGATCCCGATGTTCAAGACCTAAGATGCAGACGCTCTCAATGATATTTGGTTGAAGAATCGTAGGTATTACACCTGCAACCACAATATCTGAATAAATCGGTTCTTTCTCTGGTGTGATGCTTAAACCATCCGTATTTTCAAAGTAGGGGTCATCTGGTAGTATGAAATTGGGGTCAAGTTCTGAATCAATTAACAACGTTTCTCCATCGCAGATCACCGTATCCGCTGGCAGAATAGGCGCAAAAAGGTCGTCATCCCTAATTAATATTTCAAATCTTTTTCGGTTACAAATGTCTACCTGTATTTCAAAAGAGATGACCTCATCAGCCTCTGATTCACCATCGAGAAAAGCTTCAAGTGGAACAGAAACGCTGTTACTCCCGGCTGGAATTATTAGCTGGTCCGGGATCGCAGGATAATCTACATCGGGTGTAGCTGCGTTAGGAGGCGTAAAGAATTGAATATCAATAATGTAGTCTGTTGTCACTACCTCAGGTAGGGTAAACTCCAAGGCTCCTGTCCCGCAACCTTCTGCGAGGCTTCCATCTACAGCGAGTGAATTCAATCCCACTTCCAAGGTTCCCGTACCAAAACTCTTGGCCTCAAGAAAGACACTAGATCCGTAATTATTATCACCTACATCAGCAATGGCCAAGTTGATTGTGTATTCTGTACATGGTACTACAATTGCCTCAGCCGTAAAAACCGAAGTGTAGGCATCCAACTTAAAATTTTGAGTACCCGGAGGGTTAATATTATAATACTCTTCGAAGCTTGCTGCGCATGTTCCTTCTGAACCATCATGCACATTATCTATCGCCACTGGGGTATTCGTAAAGGTCAAGCCACTTGGATCTGAAGGATCGGGAATTAGCGCAATATTTTGTGAATTGTACGCCCCCCCGTCTGGATTCTCTCCAGTGACAAAGAATCCAAAAACGTCATTAAATCCGCCACAGACAAATTCGGGATACTCTTCAGAGGCAAAAACATATCGAAATCTAAGGGTGTCTGCAGCAGGGATAAACTTAATGGTATAACGAGCTACATCTTCCAATACATCAGTTGCTATCATTGCAAGATCATCATCTATTGATCCACCAGAGGTCGCATCATCAGCTCCAACATCATCTGAACCGTTGTTAGGAGTATCGATGCTATTTACTCTTGCTGTAGACATGATAATCCCCCTTTCTAATCCAATATTCCCATTCGCTCCAGAAAAGAAACCAACTGCTTTGGGGTCACCTTGGTACTGAACACTTAGTACTTCTACCCCACTTCCTAGGAAGACATTTTCAACTAAATTTTGTGGGTTGAACGGAGCGGTAGCACCATCAGTAATATCCAATTGGGCATGCAAATCATAAGAAAAAAATAACGTGGAAGTAACTAGCAATATGATTTTTAATGGCTTCACTCTACAATTAGTTAGTCTATTACATAATAAGCTAGATAGGATAATGTACAGCAGTTAGCTTCGCAATATAGGTTAAATGTTTAAACAAATCGACCCGATACTGTAGGTATTTGTCTAAAAAATAGGTCTTCTAGATGGCTAAACCGTACATTTGCAAACAATGAAATCATTCTTTAAAAATGCTCTGGCATCTTGTTTAGGTACCTTGGCCGCAATAGCAGCACTGTTAATCATTGCTGTGCTAGTATTCAGATCCTACACTAGCAAAGATCGACCCAACCAAAAGGGAATTCTTCATATTCCTATTTCTGGACTAGTTAGTGACTTTGCCAATAGTGGTTTCGACATTGGGAATCTAGATTTTTCAATGCCAAGTTACAATCTCTGGGACCTGAGAACTCGCATAAACGCTGCTTCAACAGATGAAAAAATTTCCGCACTGTTCTTGGAATTTGAATCGGCAAAAATTTCCCAGCAGATGGTGAGTGAACTTGCTCCGATCCTAGAAAATTTTAAAAGCAGCGGCAAAAAGATCTATGCTTACTCATCGTACTTTGATCAAAACGCCTACCTTCTTAGTACATACAGTGATTCGATCTTCCTCAATCCGAACGGTGGTGTTGCTCTTAAGGGCTACGGGGTGTACTCTCCTTTCTTTAATAACTTATTGACTAGGTTCGACATAAACATTAACATCTTCTTTGCTGGCAAATATAAGTCAAGTACAGAACCTTATAGATTAAATGAATTCAGCGCAGACAATGAGTTTCAGCTAAGAGCTTATCTTGATCATCTACAAGAAAACTTGCTAACAATTGTAGCTAAAAATAGAGGGATTTCAGTATTGAAGGGTAGGGAGATTCTTGCAAGCCACAATATTTATGATAGTCATTCGATGAAGGCCAATGGCATTATAGATCAAGTTTTATACAGAGATGAGGTGATGGACTTTCTTAGGGATAGTAGTGATGGCAAGGACTTGGTCAGCTTTGCCAGTTATTCTGTGGGCAAAGACAAGTCGAAGGGTGAGCTTGCCCTTGTTTTCGCATCTGGAGAAATCGCTTGGTCAGAATCTGGAACAAATTCCATTACTCATGATCGCTATTCAAAAATATTCAAGGAAATAAGAGAGAATGATAACATCAAGAGTGTCTTGCTAAGAATAGATTCACCCGGTGGTAATGGCTATACATCTGATTTGATCCATAGAGAGATGCTGTTACTAAAGCAGGCAGGAAAGAAAGTCTACACGTCCATGGGATCTTATGCGACATCAGGTGCTTATTATATCGCTGCTGCTTCTGATTCTATCTATGCTACTTCTAGCACTATGACAGGTTCAATTGGAGTCTATATTATGCTCCCATCTGTGAATCAGTTTTTAAAAAACCAACTTGATATTAATGTGGATACAATCCAAACAAATGATAATGCTATAGCATATACTCCTTTGGTGGGGTTGACTTCTTCGCAAGAAGAAGTTCTTAAAGATCAGACCGAGAAACTGTATGAAGTTTTCAAAGAAAAGGTTTCGCAGGGTCGATCGCTGAGTATCGAAAAAGTAGAAGAGCTCGCGCAAGGAAGAATTTGGAGTGGTAAAGATGCGCTAAAAGTTTCCTTAGTAGATGATCTCAAGTCCTTAGATTTCTTGATTGAAAAACTCTCAAAAGGAAGAGGCGTGAGCGTATACCCAGAACAAAACATAAGCTTGCAGCAGAGATTTCTCAAAGAAGGCTTAGATAAATTGGCAATAACAAGAAAACATGAAATAAAATTCCTAAAGACTAAAGTGCTTGAATTTCAGAAACTTATAGAACAACCTTCGCCCAACATGAGAATTCCTTATGATGTTTTTGTCACAAATCAGTAAAAAATATTTATTTTTACTCTTACAAAGTTGGCATAATCCAATAAGTTAGTGCAAATTTGTGTCATCAAAAAGAAATATAGCTATTGAAGGATAGCTTTAAGATAAAGTTTTTCATG
>CAZMYK010000084.1:0-10429 GCA_964570435.1 uncultured Saprospiraceae bacterium
CCTGGAAGAAAATATCGGACTTTAATGATCGCGAAATTGGAGAAGTACATGCCATAATTAGTGACGATGACAATCTTATTTGGATCGGTAGCTCAACAGGTCTTTATACATATGATGCCTTCCGCTTTGAAAAAATTCTTCCTTATGAGGTAAGGTCTCTCCTTTATGATTCCGATACCAAGAAGTTATGGCTTGGAACCAACATGGATATCTATAAATACTGCATACTTTCTCGCCAAGTGACCAAAATGAAGCTCGAGAAAAAGTTGACATCCTCCGTGGAGTTCTTTTTTAAAGACCTGTTCAAGGATACGAACGACAATCTTTGGGTAAGCTCTTATAATGGTCTATACAAATGCGAGCTTGATACCTGCCATAATATTCTTATTGAAGAAGATCCTATAAGAGTGCAGAACGATCCCTACTTCAATAGATTGAATAGGATTGAAAACCACGATCATCAAGATTCAATATTCATTGCTTCATTAAAAGGAGTCTATACTTTTAACATTGTCGACCATCAATTCAAGAAGACTAAGTTCTCAGATTTAATCATCAACGATATTGTAAGCACTAAGGATGACATCTACCTTGCGAGGTACAAGGACATCGTAGAAACCGTGTCTAAAGACGAAAGGATCTATGAGAATATTGACCTGCAAAGAGGAGCCATCATTAGTGAATTATTACAAGATGAAGATCGCTTGTGGATCAGCACAGATAAAGGACTATTCTACTACAAGGACAGCCTCCATCTCTTAGATAATGCCGCACAACCGTTATTCTCGGATAAGGATGCCGAAGCGCATACCCTATACAAAGATGCGCTTGGACATCTTTGGGCTGGTTTCGAAAATGGTCTTTACTTATGGGATGACTATCGAAATCTAATTAATACAAAAGCATCGCAAAAACTATTCGGTGACACAGAGGCCCAAATCTATGGTGTCCAAGAAATAAGTGACGGAAGGACAATAGTCACTGGAAGTGACCACAAGGTCCTCGACTTGTATCCATTTCGTCAAGATCGAAACCACTTCTTACACGACTGTGACGATCTTTGGATACTAGGTGATTCTGTGCGGGTTGAAGTAAAAAATCAACAACTGCACAAGGTGAATCCGTATACACGTAACTTTGAGTTACTTTTAGACTACAAGGGCTACAAAAATGCTGACCTCAACTCCTATTTAAGCCACATTTATGATTCCGAAACAGAGACATTGATTATCGGTCGCCAATGGGGAAGAGGCATCACCAAAATTAATCTTAAAAACGGAACTGTTCGCAGATATGACCAGAACTCCTTCTTTCCACAATCAAGCTTTACTCCAACTGGCTTCAAATACCTAGCTACAGACCAGGATGACCATGTGTATTTTACTTCGGGAGCCGGTCTTGGGAGACTACATCTTCCTAGTGGGAAAGCCTCGTTAATTCGTAATACCTCTGGGACACAGTGCATTGGATTGGCTAAGAATCTACAAAATCAAATATTTGCAGTCTTTGCCTTAGATGGAATCTATCAAGTAAAAGACTCATTGATAAGCTTGGAGATTGGAATTGAGGATATTGAGACCATAAGTTTCGATCATAACAATGAATTGTGGGCCACATCTACCTCGGGACTATACAATATCAATTTGGAAACCAAGAAGTTCTATAAACTTTTGAAAGACAATGGCCTCCCAAAAAACAACCTCAAGGGCTCAACAATAAGGGCAGGAAAGTCTGACGACATATACCTTCATAGACCAGATTGGTTGGCAAGACTAGACAAAAAAAACTTAAGAAATCTACAAAAATTTAATACGATTCCACATATTCAACAGAGGGATAATTATACTTTCAATTTTTCATCTAGAAATTATAAGCCCCCTGGAATGAACTCTTTTCAATATAGATTAGAAGGCAGAAGCTTAGAATGGATCGATGCCAATCGGCAGCAAGAAGTAAATTTCAAGGGCCTTTCTCCAGGTAAATATAAGTTCCAAGTGCGTTCTTCTTTTGCCCATCAAGAGTGGCAATATTCAGAAGTCTATCCTATAAAGGTGGCCTACCCTTGGTGGCAAAGGTGGTATACCATCACGCTACTTTCGCTTGGAATTATCAGTCTTTTTGTTTCTTACAATCGACATCTAAGAAGACAAGAGCAAGTCAAAACAGAAATGAAAATATTAGAAATGAAGACCCTCAGGTCTCAAATGAATCCACACTTCATATTTAATGCCCTAAATTCAGTAAAACACTTTATACTAGGGAATGACAAGTTCTCAGCAGCAGAGTACTTAAGTGACTTTTCGATGTTGATGCGGAAGATATTAGCGCATTCTGAATCAGAACTAATTCCGCTTTTCGAGGAGATAGAAACGCTTAATCTCTACATAAAAATGGAACAAAAGCGCTTTGAACAAGAATTTGAATACGAAATAAGCATTGACCCTAAAATCGATACAGAAATAACAATGATTCCTCCACTCATCCTGCAACCCTATGTTGAAAATGCAATATGGCATGGCCTCCTCCATAAGATTGGAAAGGGATCCATAAGGATCAATATTTCTAGAGCCGAAGACATCATCTACTATTCGATTGAAGACAACGGAATAGGCAGGAAGAAGGCTGGAGAAATTAAATCTAAATCTGCATTAAAGAAGAAATCAATGGGCATGCAAATCACCAAAGACAGGTTGAAAACCTCCAAACTAAGGTCGGAAGTTAGTATCACGGACCTTCCCGAAGGCACCAAGGTTCTTATTAAAATACCCGAAGTATGATTACTGCGATTCTTATAGATGATGAGCTTTCATGTACAGAAACATTGGACATAGAATTAAAAGCATATTGTCCCAATGTGCAAGTGATTGGTAAGTACAATTCTGCCAAGGAGGGCTTGATTGCCATTCAGCGAGACCGACCTCAGTTGGTCTTTTTAGATATTGAAATGCCTTGGATGAATGGTTTTGAACTACTACAAGCGGTGGGAGAAATTCACTTTCAAGTCATATTTGTCACTGCATATGATGAGTTTGCAATCAAGGCCTTCAAGTTTAATGCTGTTGACTACCTGTTAAAACCTGTCCAGAAAGTTGACCTCATAAGCGCAGTACATGAGGTTGAAAAGACAGCTGAGGTACGGCCACTAGAGAATCTTATTGCACAAGTCACAGACCAGGCTTGTAGCTTCGATAAGTTGGCACTGCCTACCATGGAGGGACTCGTTTTTGTACCACTTTCTGATATCATCTACTGCCAGTCAGACAGTAACTATACAACTGTTGTGCTTAAGGATGGAAGCTCCATCGTCGTCAGTAAGACGCTCAAAAGTATTACTGAAACCCTTAGTGCTGAGTCATTTCTCAGAATTCACCAATCCTACCTAATCAATCTCAACTATGCAATCAAGTACTTAAAAGGGCAAGGTGGTGAAATCGTAATGTCTAATGGCAAGCATCTTCCAGTAGCAAGAAGCAAAAAAGATGAGTTGCTTTCAAGAGTATCTCGGTAGAAAAGACCACTTTCAATTACAAAGTGGCCTCAACCAATTTCTCCCTTAATCCAACCAAATTCTCATTCTAACTTTATCCTGATGAATAAGTTGGACATCTTAAGCAGAAAAAATGAGATCATATATTGTTTTGCTTCTATTAACATCCTCCTTCCATCTTGTCAGCCAGGAGAAATTGGTCTTTCTTACTGGTCAAGATTCAACCCTAATTATTGATGGTAAGACCCTTCAAATGCAGTCCAAGAATGGTTCCCTCTTCGTCGGTCGCTTTGCAGGCTTCTCGGAAGTAAATCAAATTGGCAATACCTCTATCGGTAATAGTGCAGGATATCAAAACAAGCTGGGATTCAACAACACGAAGCTGGGCTACCTAGCAGGGATGAATAATGTTAGCGGAAGTGAGAATGTATACCTAGGAGCTTTTATTGCTGACAACGCCACTGGATCTTCAAATGTTGCAATAGGTGCAAAGGCCTTCAGTCTCAATGAAAAGGGTAAGAATACAGTGGTAGGCTTTGAAGCCGCCGCTGATTCAAGGCTAGCTAGCGAATTTGTTAGTCTTGGATATCAGGCTGGCTATGGAACTGAAGGGACTGCTGGAACTTTCGTCGGCTTTCAAGCTGGCTTCAGTAATGATGATGGTGATAACTTAACTGCCATTGGTCATTCAAGTGGTTACTCGAACACAAGTGGCTTAAATAACACCTTCCTTGGTGTCAATTCTGGATACAAGAACACTACAGCAGGAGGCAACACCTTTCTTGGCAGCTATTCCGGTTGGGAGAACACAGGACCAGAGAACACATTTATTGGCGTAAGTACGGGTGCTAACAATACTGCTTCAAATAATGTTATGATAGGTTATACTGCAGGCTTATTTAGCCAGACTGGGAAAAACAATGTCTTCATCGGCCATAATAGTGGTAGAAATAACGATGCAGGTTCCGACAATGTCTTCCTTGGCTTCGAAAGTGGATTAGACAACGGAAATGGTCTACAGAATGTAGCCATTGGCAGTGGGGCGTTAAAGAATGCTATTGGTCAAGGCGGACAAGCAAATCCTGACTACTCGGTTGCTGTTGGTTTTGAAGCTGGTAGTGAAAACTATGGTCAGAGTAACACTTTTCTAGGCTACTCTGCTGGGTCTAACAGTTCGGGTGGTGATTTCAATACCTACGTGGGTCGAAATTCCGGGTCTATAAGTAAGGGAAACCGCAATACATTTGTTGGTTACTTTTCAGGTCAAGGGAATCAACTAGGAAATCAAAATACCTATCTCGGTTACAATGCCGGAAGAAATGAAGCTAATCGAAGTGGAAATGTACACATAGGGCATAATGTAGAAGGTCGGGGTTCAAGCAATGAGCTAATTATAGACAACAGCAATACGACTGAGCAATTAATTTATGGCCAATTTGACAACGATTTCATCTCGCTAAACGGCATTGTTAGAGTCACTGAGACCGCAAATCAAGCATTTCTTACCGAAGATGGTGGTCTCTACCTCCATCACGATCGAGAGAGAAGACTATCTATCATATCTTCTCTTGATTATCAAGTTCCACAAAACAGTCAGGGAGACCTTTTCTTAGATGCTCCCACTAGTGTGGGCTTACATGTAGCTAATCAACCCAACTACTACTTTAAATTGCCCACCAATATTAGAACAGGAGATGCTATTGCAAGGTCATGGGACACCTACAGTGATCGAAGAATTAAGAGCAATGTTAAGGAATTGGATTATGGGCTAGCCACCCTTTCTAAACTAAATCCAGTAAGCTACATTCAGCATAGCCGAGACTATGAAAAAGTTAGTGTTCAAAGATCCTCAGAGGGAATAAGAAGCATCGGACTTATTGCACAAGACGTGTACAAGGTCATCCCCGAAGCAGTGAAAAAGCCTAAGAACGAGGAAAATGAATTGTGGACGATGAATTATGAAAAACTAATACCCGTTCTGATCAAGTCCATCCAAGAATTGCAAGAGCAAGTAGAGCTCCTAGAAGGCAGGTTGGCCGCTGCAGAAAGGAAGGCAAAGTAGCAGAAAATTTCACTTAGGAATTGCCATGCTAGGTGCTCAGGACTAAGGCTTAAGTGGGCGTTAGCTAGAAACACGGTGCGTAGTGCTCTTGCGCATAGGCTGTTCTATTCAGAACAATTTTCTAACTTTAGGAAAAGTAGGAAATACAATGAAGCTTAAGATTAATTGGAAGTACGCCCTGGGTGAAATCTTAATTGTAATCATTGGAATCAGTATTGCTTTCGCTCTAAATAAGTGGTCCGAATCTAGAAAAAAGAAAAACGATAAAAGGCAGTACCTAGCTAGTCTACTAGCAGATGTGAAATCAGAAAGTGCTGGTCTTGCAGAAGATACGCTTGCATTTAATGCAAAGTTGGGAACTGTAAGCACCTTACTAAGTACGCTCAGAATGGGATCCGAGAGGCTTGACACACTTAGAAACCGATTTTTCAGTCTTCCTCAAGTAATCAGCTTTGAAGCCAATGATATAACTTATCGAACGATGGTCGGGTCTGGAAACGCAAACCTTTTGGCCAATTTCGAATTGATCAAGGACCTGGAAGAGCACTATTCAAATCATAAACAGATTGAAATGGCTTACGATCGTCAAAACGCAATTAGCGAAAATTATTTTGGTCCTCTCTTGATCTACAAGATGGATTATTCGAAGCTGGCCAGGGGTGACTACTCGATCCTACAAGAAAGAGAAACTCAAAATATCATTCAGTCTCTCAATGGAACCTATTATATCGCCCTAAGCGCTGCAAAAGAAGGAATTAGGGACTGTGAGAATTTATCCGCATCGTTAGAAGAAGAGTTGGACCAACTTTAAAGGCAGAAGATGATCGCTTCATTTTAAATTGGTGTTATATGCAAACAATTTTTTTTTGTTTGGTCAAATGCTCATCTTATTCCTTGACGAAAACTTGTGCTCCCTTACTAGAATTCAATGTATAGATTCCTGGCTGCAGTTGCGAGACATTTATCTTTGAACTTTCTTTCGTTTCCAAAACTAATTTTCCATCACTACTGAAAACTTGGACACGCCTTTTTTCACTAGAATTACTAAGATATATAAAATCCTGGGCTGGGTTAGGATAGACATAGTCTTGAAGGCTAAGATCCTCGGAGGATGAAATGGCCAATTCTAGCATAAGTCCATTGCCTTCATTGTAGTAAGAACCCGATCTAGACTTTATCAATCGAACGGGCCTAATCAAAACCTTGCTTGGCTTAGGGTCTGGAAATTCAGAAAAATCAAGACGATTTTCCATCCTCATTCCTGTACCTAGCAGCTCCCACTGGTCTTCGTTTTTATAATAAATAGTAAAACCAAGTTCTTCAGAACCCACCGAAGAATAAGTCCATGTGACATGATCAGCTTCTATTGTGTATTCTTCAATTGACTCTTGATAATCCATCTTTAGGGAGGGATCGCCAAGCAAGCTCGTGTGGGTTAATTGCTTACCAAATTGACTATAGTAGTTACCATGATTGTTCTGAGCATTCAGTAATATTTGTCCTACATTCTCGCCCATGGCCATAGGATGAAAGTACCAAATCGGTCTGCCGCTCCAGGCGCTTATAAGTGAAGATCCACGGGCTAGTGCCGCCCTAAGTAGGTTGTTCGCGACGTCCCAATCTCCGAAGTAACTACCAAATATTGTTGTGAAAATCGATTGAATACTGTCACCCACTAGCTGATTGGTATTAATTATTCCACCAGCTCCCTGGTAATTTCCGCCTCCAGCACCAAAGGTGAACAAGTAGTTTTGTTCGGTGCATTGTTTGAATTCACCATAGTTGATACTATCGGGTTCCAAGAAAGTATGGAAGGACTTGATAGCTCCTTGCGCAAAACCTTCTGGTAAATTAAAGTTATTATCAATCACTGCTCGCCTATTTACCTTCATCTTACCTGTCCGGTAGTCCATATTTCGCTGGAGATACCTCCTTGTTAGTTCAATTTCTGACTCATGTAATTTTGTGAGGCTGGAAAAGTCTACACGGCCTACCGCTATTTCTACCTCTGAGGGAAAGAACGATTGATCAAACTTGCCATCACCTGGTACGTTTTGATTGGCTTCGCGACTAGCGTCCACATTATTGATAGTTTCGTCGGTCCATGTTCCATCTACCTCACCATAGTAACCATCTGCCACCCAAGCTCCCATGTGATCGGGAGTATGACCATCGATGGCGGTGTTGCCAGAATAAGGCACTGCTACGTGTCCCAAGATTAGAATGTATTCAAAGGGCTTCGAATTATATCTTGAGACAATCTCATCTTTTATCTGTGTAACACTTCCGTTACTCCCATCGACGACGATAATTTCCGTACTTATTAATTCTTTCTGCAAGATCAAACGATATTTCTCAATCAAATCGGGCAATGCATCGTAAATGGAATCTGTCACGAGTAAGAGCATTTTTTCTTCTTCGTCTGCAAGAAAGTACTCGTTTGCTGCTACTAGGTAGGTGTTAGCAAAATCACCACCATTGGTTTCAACAAGTACTTCCACCGATCCTTCCCATATTTGTTCAAACCTATAAAAGGTGTCCACCAAACCTACGACCTCTGTCGTCCAGTTGTCTTTAAGATCCGTCCTATAACGCAGATTATATCCATCCACTCCTTCCTTTGGCAGCCAAGAAAGTGTAAGCTTATTGTCGTCTGAAAAGCTCGCCTGAGTAATTATTGATGCTTTGATGTCATTGGACTTTTGGGCAAATAGAAAAGTACCCAAGAACACCAGAAGACAACTTATGAATAGATTTTTCATCGATGCTTACTTTTAGAATTATACTAAAAATAAGTATTTCGAAGCTCTTCCCTTATTAAGTTCCCTACTTTGTCGCTACATGGTCACTTTTGAAAGGAGACCATTTCCCGTCTCAAATTACCTATTCGTGTAATTCTCAATGGTGTGCTTGGAGGTCAACATTTGAACTAAAATGCTTTACTTCCCAGGCCTAAGCTCCTGTATGATTTCCGTGCTGATCCAATAGATATCTTCATCGCTGGTATACAGCAAAAACTTACCGTCAGCAGTAACAAAGGGACATAGTTCGTGGCTTGAAGAATTTACCTTAGTCCCCATATTCGTCGCCTCTGACCACTTCCCATCTGGGCCCATAAAACTGATATAAAGATCACCACGGCCCATTCCTTCTGGCCTTGTGGAACAAAAAATGAGGTAGGATAGATCAGGGTCTACAAAGACATCGGCCTCATAGTTACTCGTATTTACTCCTGAACCTAGGGCAAGAGCTGGTTGGAAAGTTCCATCGATGAATTTCGAGGAATAGATATCGTGGTCCCTTCGATTACGGTCTTCAGGCGCATTGACATTCGTAGCAAAAAACATGGTGCCATCTCTCGTGAAAGAAATGTAATATTCTTCAGCCTCTGAATTGATATTTGGCCCTGCATTAATCGGTTCAGACCATCCATCAAGGTCTCTTTCAATGTACCATATATCAATGTCCTTACTCCCACCTTGTCCGTCCAAGGCCCGATCAGATATGAAGTAGAGACGATTTTCATCAGGTGAAAGAAAGGGATCGTTGTAGCCATATTTGCCATCAGCAAGAAGCACCCTTGGCTTATTCCAGCGACCATCAAGTCTCTCACTAAATCTGATTTCATTTCTGCCGTTCACATTGACACCATAGTAGAATTCAGTCTGGGCTCTGTTGAATACTGAACCAAATTCATACTCTTCAGTAGAAATGAAATTGGGTGCAAAAATCTTAGCAGCGAGTCCCGGTTCTTCCTGATCCATGTAGGCACCCTTCATGTCGAATTCCCTGACAAGGGTCGGATCTGCTCCAAGAGAATCCAACAAAAAAATCATCGCTTCGCTATTCATCCTAGTTGCCATTTCTAGGGCAGTACTACCTCTTTGATTGACAACATCAACATCTACACCTAAGGCGACTAACTTTCTAACGAAGGTCTTACTCTCATTAAGTACTGCCTTTTCCAGCATACTAGCTCCATACTTTGAAGTCCAAGCCAGATCCTTCTGCAAGGAAAGCAACTTATCAAAGAAAACCTTATTCTCGAACCGAACGGCCATAAATATGGGAGCATTGCCCTCTTGGTCCTCCTTGTTGATTGCAATATCTTTCTCAACTAGGTAGTCTATAACCTTGTCCTGATTACATGCGACGGCCCAGTGCAAGAGGGTCCTTCCATTCTCATCTGGCTGGTTGACAGGAGTATTCATCAACAAACTATCAAGGCGGTCGATATTGCCTTGGCATGCTGTTCGGTATATGTTCTGCCCACTAGCACTTATCGATGTTATGGCCCAAACCAAAATAGCAAGGGACAACAACGTCAAAATTTTCTTAGAAATCAATTTTTTACATTTTTCTTTACTCAATGGGGATATAGAAATCCACGATGCATATTTTTTCAGGATGTTCATTAAAGTTATTGTGATATAATGCAAACGGATTTCTGTCTGCTTTCTTGTATCCATTTTCATTCATCCAGACATATAATCCTGTAGCAGATTTTTCGAAGTCTTCCACACCAATCTCGAAACTACCAACAATGTAGCGACCTTTTTCGATACTGCTCAAAGCAACAATTCCAAGCTCTTCCACAGTTGTATGCAAGACAATCCCTGCACTCATCCTAACCTTTTCAGCTTCTGTGAATTTGAAACTGTCGTAGTAGACGGTCAACAGTTTCGCATCCGCTGTCATGAGTCCCTTCGGAGTTGCCCATCTAATGAGCTTCTCAAAAGCGCTTGCAAGGTTACTAGATCCGATACAGTTCACATGAGCAATTTTCTTTTCTGCCACTTCTTTAATTTCAATATTCGCATTCATCACAATCCAATTTTTAAGTTTACCAATGATTGCAAGGTATTCCTCCTTATCAGGAT
>CAZMYK010000085.1:0-10407 GCA_964570435.1 uncultured Saprospiraceae bacterium
TAACGCTGTCATCCACACCTATTACTTCATTGAGGGATCCGGTAGATTTCGTCCCTTCATAGGAATAGTATTTCACAAATTGGATCTCGCACTCTCCATCAAACTCTCTTATGATGTCAGCCATAAAAACAAAGGCGCCGCTCAGCATACCTAGAAATAAGGGTCTATCAAACTCAAATTTCTTAGTTAATTCGTAACCAATTTCTCCTACTCTACTATCAATCGCTTCGCGATCTATGAATATTTCAAACTCTAAGTCTTGGATCTTGATCATATACCGTATTGGTCTATTAGGTAAATTAATGATGCCATTGCAGCTGAACCTAAGTTGAGTTCTCGCTTGTTCACGGCCTCAATGTGGTCATCTGGGGTGTGGTGAAAGTCAAAATATCGCTGTGAATCTGGTTTCAGGCCAAAAAGTAAAGGGCCTTGATCCTTTAGTGGTCCTATATCTGCTCCCGAGCCGCCCTTACTCAAGCTCACTCCGTAGGGCTCAAGCAAGCTGAACCAGGTAGAAACCTTCTTGAACTTAGCATCGAAGAAGGAAGGCAAGCCATCAGCGCTGAAACCCCGTGGAGAAAATCCGCCAGAATCTGATTCGATACCTGCTACATGAACTTCCTTGTTTTCCTTAGCCAGCCTTGCATACTCCCGCCCTCCAACAAGGCCATTCTCTTCATTAGCAAATAGAACCACCCTAATTGTATGTCTGGGTTGGTACATCATCTTCTTAAAAATTTCCACCACTGCCATGGATTGGACACAACCAGCTCCGTCATCATGGGCTCCTCCAGCCAGATCCCAGGAGTCCAGGTGGCCTCCAACAACAATAATTTTATCGGGAAATTCTGAACCCTTCCACTCTCCAATGATATTGTAATTCATTTGATTAGGGATCATTTCATTATCATTCGAAAGACCGATTTCAAGGTCCGGACTAGTAGCCAGCGTCTCACTTAGTAAGTTAGCAGCCATCGTACTAATGGCGATCGACGGTATTTGATTTACGCCATCTTCATACACACTTGTACCAGTATGAGGGACATCATCAATCTTGTTGGTCATCGACCTAACTAGCGCAGCAAGTGCCCCATATTTAGCCGCCCTGCTTGCACCAAAAACACGTTGATCTACAGCACCTCCATATGCATTAAAAGAATTATAAAGGGTCGGATCCATAGGGCGATTAAAGAACACAATCTTACCAGCAATATTCTCTTCCCCTAATTCTTCTAAGTCTTCCAGACCCTGAACTTCCATCACAGGAGCCTTGATCTCTCTTCCCTTAGTACCAATCGTATTTCCGAGCGAGGTAGAGGTCAAGAAGACCTTCGCATTTGGGCTTAAGTACAGATTAACTTCAGACTCTTTCTTTCTATGCCAATAAGTGGTGATGCATTCTTGTCTGAAGGAAGAGGTGACTCCAAGGGAATCTAGTACCTGCTGAGTGTAATCCTCAGCCTTACTACTGTTTGGAGAACCTGCAAGTCTACCGCCGATATCCTCACTTAGGTGGGTAAGCCACTCATAGGCATTGCTTTCTGCTAGTGCGGTTTCATATATTTTCTTGATCGTAAATGCATCCTCACTACTTTGTGCACAAAGATCTAAGCTTAAGCAAAAGAAAAGAATGAGGGCGAATAGTCGAAGCATTAGACTTTTTCTTGCCAAGATACTTGTTTGTAAAGTATTAGCAACATTATGGCTATATTGGTAGAGCTAAAAGATGAAGAAAATGCTTATCAATTTCATCTTTCATGCAATTAACATAACACTCTTAATTTACAACATGAAGCGTAGATACCAATTTTTAGCTCTCCTCGTCGTCGTTCTAATGGCATGTGAGAAAGAGGAGCCTCCAAAACCTGAAGAGTCAAATCCTTTTATTGTCATCCTAGATGCTTCCTTCGATCTTGATCAGTGCCGCTGGATTCTTAATGGTGCATTGGGAGGTTATTTGGAAGGAGAGGAACCAGATTCCTACGGATTCGTATACTCATATGAAAATACGCTACCCAGTTTGGAGGATGAGGTCTTGGAAATAGATGAGTCATTTGAGAATTCCGCTGTGTTCTCAACATTTTCAGATGACTTGGTTTTTGGAGAAACCTTGTATGTCAGATTATTCGCAAATAGTAATGGTGAAATCTACTATGGCGACAAGGTCACCAATCAAATCACCTACGGCTTACTTGACCCCTTTCACTACAACCAACCCCACTTAGAAGAATGTGGATCAAGCTCAGCTCAGATTTCATTTTCTTTTTCTCAATGCATGCCGCAAGGTGCAGAATATGGTATTGTATACTTCAACAGGGATGGTTTTATAGACCTAGACCATATAAAAATTGCAAAAGGATTCATCGATGGGAGCTACCCAGTCGAAATTGTTTCCAATATTGTTGAAGATGCCCAGGGAAGAAGTAATTACTTTATTTATGTTGAAACTGATGCAGGATCTACCATAACTCGCTCAATCGATTATACGATCCCAAGTGAAAGCGGTGATCATGAAGTCAGTTTTCTAGGAGACTTTCCTGGGATACTTAGGGCCGAATCGACCGCCTTTGCATTCGATGGAAAGGGCTATATATGTGGAGGATACCAAGAAAATAGAGCAGGGCTCTTAGATGACCTATGGGAGTACTCACCTGCATCAGACTCATGGGCTCAAAAGGCAAGTTTTCCTGGTGGACCTAGAGCTTTGATGACCAGTTTTGTGACAGATAATTATGCCTATGTGGGCACAGGTGGAAATGAACTAGGAACCGATGCGTACGGAAATCCCGAGTTCTACCGGTATGATCCTCTTAGCGACAAATGGGATCAAATCGCAGACTTTCCAATCGCAGGTATTGCTGGTTTAAGCTTTAGTCTCGAGGGTGTGGGGTACGTTGGTGCGTTACTAATTTCTGAGAATAACATCTCACAGCAGTTTTTCAAATATGAAGAAGGGGTCAATGAATGGCAAGAAGTAGCATCTTTTCCCATAAGCTTTTCTCATGCTAGACACAGCGCTGTAGCACATCAAGGCTTAGGTCTTGTTGCAGTTAGTGCTCCAGTAGGGAACCAATACTATACCTACCTTCCAGAATTGGATGCATGGAATAAGCAAAGCGTGAAAGTTCCAATAGATGGTAATGACGGCTTGCTTTTTGAAAAAAACAATAAAATTTACCAAGTGGCAGGCCGAGGTTCCCTAGTGTTTACAGAGGTAGATGTCATGGAGGGTAGTTATTCAACAGCCTGCATTGATTCTTCAACTTGGAGGACAGAGGCTGTGGGCTTCAATATTGATGGTACCTTTTATGTCTCGACTGGAATTGATGAAAGCAACAGAACAGAAGAAGCCCAAGATCTTAAGAAATCTGTATACAAAATCGATATTGACTAGACCTGAAGGCTAGTCTTGTTGAGCAAATACCTTCTTTAGCAGGTCGGTGCTTCTCTGATCTATATCAGTTCTAATGCCTTTTTCTTTGACAGCGATTAAGCTGAATAGTCCATCAAGTGCCTTCGTGTTGACGTGATCATCGAGTTCCGGATTCAATTTCTTTACGAAGGGAATCTTATTGTATGCAGCAACTGCTGAACGCCAGTATGATCTTGCATTCACCTCGTCTAGAGCCTTGCCAATAACAGGCATAAATTCATCGTATAGCTCTACTCTACTCTTCCCACTTAGGTAGGAAGTCGCAGCATCATCCTCGCCCTTTAGAATGTTCATCGCATCATCAAAGGAGATCGACTTCACTGCAGACACAAAAATAGGGCTGGCCTTCTTAGCAGCTAGTTCAGCCGCTCTATTCATCTTCAGAAGCAATTCCTGCTCTACATTCTCAAAACCAGGAACCAACTTCAACTTCGAAATGACCTTTTGTGCTTCTTCCGGAATCTGAATTTTGTACGCTGAAGCAAGGTAGCCGTCCTCGGCAGATAGCTTACTCACAGCCTCATCAATTCCCTTGTCTAAGGCTTGCTTTAGTCCGCCTGCGATCTCGTCCTTTGAAAGTGGGTTTTCCCCTTCAAGGACCTTCTTACCTTTATCAAGCAGTCCTCCCAAACTTATCTGCGAATGTGCTGTGGAAAAGAAAAGTAGTGCGGAAAGTAGCATTATGAATCTCATATGATAGTTCTTTTATACATTGAAGGAACGCAATGCTTCCCATTATAATTCTATGTTAAGCCCTAAATAAATGTTAATTTATAAGATTTGTATGCCCACAACTTACCAATTCTCAAACTAAGGCCTCATTTTATTGACACTTTACAAAATGTAAAGTATATTTGTCATATTGTAAAATATATTGTTCATTTAAATCATGAATATGAGTAACAATACCACACATCAAAATGATGAGTATTCTAAACTATATAGCTTGCTTAATTTTCGGCTCCCGCACCATTTCAAAAAAATTGGTATCATTGGAGCCATATCTATCCTTACCTTTCTTTTAGCTTCAAAATTCTTAGGGGACCCTTCTCTGTTGGTGAAAGATTTCCTTAGAACATTAATTCTTCTCTTTCTCCTGCTTGCATCTGTCAGCAAGGAAAAAATTGAGGATGAGTATTACAAATACATCAAATCACAGTCCTATGTGATTGCCTTTGTTTCGGCAGTTTCATATGCGATCTTATTGCCCTTAATTGCACTTGGATTTGATATAGCAATAACAAAGATAAGTGGAGATGGCCTGGTAAACTTTCATGAAGTTTCTGCCTTCGAAGTACTTTTTATCTTGTTGTGCTTTCAATTACTCTCCTATGAAACACTGAAAAGATTTAATAGTGCGCAATAGGTTAAAGGTGGAGCGGGCAGAATTGGACCTAACCCAGGAACAGCTGGCTCTAAGAATAGGCGTTTCTCGGCAGACTATTAATTCAATAGAGAAAAACAGATATGTTCCTTCTACCATACTCGCCTTGAAGATTTCTGAAGTATTTGGTAAGCATGTGAATGAGATTTTTACTCTTGAGGAGAATGACTAGGTAGCGCTTACTTCCATACAGATCCATCTAACTAAGACTAAGTTTTAGATACCCTTAATTCTATACCATAGATCCTCAACCCAGCCATCCGGATTATCTGGTGGCCCTGCTGCACTGCTTGTCATCCTATACTCGCCCTCCTTATCTTTCTCGAGCTGAAAACTGAAAATAAAACTATCCGTATCTTTTTCGTCTAAACTAAATCTTCCAAACCTAAGGTCATTCACGGTTAGCTTGCTATCATTGACCTGCACATAGCTATTGAAACCATCGCTAAACCACTGGAGCCTTTCTATAGCCTCATCATCCTCATGTCCCATTACAGCATCTCCATTGATCGGAATTCGAACAATATTCTTAACCACAGGCTTCTCATCCAAAATCGAGTAGAAACCAGTATAAAAGTATTTGTCCCCTTTGGCAACGCAGTTCCATAGCAGATTATTAGCGATGGTGGGAGTAGTTAAGATGTCAGAATAGGTAATATCTTCAGCTTCAAGTGTTTTTGTGAATACCTCATCGACCTCCGCCTTATTCCTAAATGTCCATAGCATATAGGTCGAACTAACTATCAGTCCAGAAACGGTGAGCCACAACCGTGCCTTCTTGCCCTTTGCCAGGAAGGCAGCAATCAAAACAAGAATTAAGAAAGGAGCCGTGTACAAAGGGTCGAAGACAGAAATATTGTTCCACGCCACACGGTAATCAGAAAATGGTTGAAAAACTTGCGTTCCATAAGTCGTAAAGCAATCCAAAATAGGATGTGTAACTATGGTTAAGAAGAAGAACAAATACCAATGTCTAAAGGTCATTTCCACATTTGCAAGCGGCCTGACCTTGTAATATCGGGTCCAAAGTCTGTAGCAGAAGAGGCCTAGCAAGCCAATGCTAACTAGCAGAATCCAAATTGAAATTCCACCCGTTGCGATGACTGGTAAAAAATTTAGAATCCCAGCCATAAAAACCATCATCATGATGGCCCCAAGAAAGGAAGAGATCTTATGAGCTTGTTTTTGATAGTAGCCGGAATTATAAAGTCGGTGAACCAGAAAACTGATTAATATTGAGAATAGGATGGCGAAAGTGAAAGAATGCATGAACCCTCGATGGAAGGCAAGTGAATCCAGTTCACTCATAAATAGTGACCCAATGATCACATCGAGGTCTGGAATGGTTCCTGCTACTGCACCCCATAGCATTGCTCTATTACCGAGCTTCTTTCCTGCTGTAACTTCCCCTACAGCAGCTCCGAGAACAATCTGTGTTAGTGAATCCATTTACGAGACAACAGAAGATTCAGCCTTTGGTTGTTCAGAAGCAATAATTTTTAGGGCGACCTTAGATGCCGATTGCTCTGCTGATTTCTTATTAAAATCCTCTGCTTCGGCCGTTTCTCTACCATCTATAAGAACAGCTATACGGAAGCGATCTCGCTTTTCATGCTTAAATTTTGAAAGAACTTTGTAGTCCACTTCCTTGCCATTTTTCTGGCAGAACTCTAGAAGTTGTGATTTGTAATTATCATCAGTCATTTCTAGCTCGTGGATGTCTAAGTACTTTCTGAGAACGTGCTTGATGATGTAGTCCCGCGTTGTATTGTAGCCATGCTCAATATATATCGCTCCTATTAGCGCTTCAAATGCATTTCCGAGCATCGACTTTGACAAATTTCCCTGGGAATAGTCAGTTAGGATCATATCGATACCCATCTTATCGGCAATTTCATTGAGCGTCTTACGCTTTACTATTTTCGACCGCATCTTTGTTAGAAAGCCCTCTGCCTTATTAGGATATTTCTTGAATAAGTATTCTGCAACAACCGTGGACAGGATGGCATCCCCTAGATACTCGAGCCTTTCATTGTTAAAGTCCCCAGCGATCTTGTCGTTCATAGACTTGTGATAAAAAGCAAGCTTAAATATCTTCAGCCGAGATGGTGTAAAACCAACTACAGACTTAATCTTTCGGGCAAGCTCCTTTTCAGGAGATAGAAAATAGTTATAAAATCTTCTAATGTAGCCCAATATCAAACTAGCTTAATTTTTTTATTACAATTGAGGTGTTATGACCTCCGAAACCGAAGGTATTGCAAATCACTGTATCAACTTGTCTCTCCTGCGCCTCATTAAAGGTTAGATTTAACTTTGAATCAATCTCAGGATCATCTGTAAAGTGATTAATCGTTGGAGGGACCACATTTTCTTGCAAGGCATAAATGCTAGCAATAGCTTCTATTGCTCCTGCAGCACCCAGCAAGTGGCCGGTCATTGACTTGGTAGAACTAATATTGAGATCATAGGCAGCATCCCCAAAAACATTTTGGATTGCCTTTATTTCTGCAATATCACCAAGAGGCGTCGATGTGCCATGCACATTGATATAATCTATATCCTCTTTATTTACTCTCGCATCTTGCAATGCCAAATGCATTACCTTAGTAACTGCAAGGCCTTCTGGGTGCGGTGCTGTGATATGGTGTGCATCTGCCGTCATTGCCGAACCCCCTATCTCCGCATATATTTTAGCTCCTCTCGCCTTTGCATGTTCATACTCTTCCAAGATTAGAGCCCCCGCTCCCTCACCTAAGACGAAACCATCCCTATCCGCATCGAAGGGTCTAGATGCCGTCTCCGGTGAATCATTTCTTTCAGAAAGAGCCTTAAGGGACGAAAATCCTCCCACACCAGCTTTTACAATTCCCGCTTCTGAACCACCAGCAATTATGATGTCTGCCTTTCCTAACTTTATATAATCTGTGGCATTCCCGATAGCATGCGAGGAAGAAGCACAAGCTGAAACTGTTGCATAGTTAATCCCTCTCAGGCCATACTTAATTGAAATATGACCTGGTGCAATATCCGAGATCAATTTCGGTATTAGGAAGGGCGAGTAACGATGTCCTGGAGGTGCTAAGGCTGCGGCCTCGATATCAGTCTCTATGGTATAGAATCCACCGATTCCACTTCCCCAAATAACGCCAGCCCTATCTAGGTCTATCTTTTCTAGGTCAATGCCACTGTCATTCATCGCCTCCTCTGCGACTACTAGGGCAAACTGTGTAAAAGGATCAAGCCTTCTAACAATGCGCCTATGGAAGTGATCCTCAGGTTCGAAGTTCTTCAGTTCACAAGCGAACTTCGTCTTGAAGTGCTCGCTATCAAAATGTGTAATTGGGCAAGCCCCACTCACCCCCTCGAATAGTCCTTTCTTGTATTCTTCAGCTGTATTGCCAATAGGCGTCAATGCTCCGATTCCAGTTACTACAACTCTCCTCATAAATTACGTTAATTGACTTAAAAATAAGGTAAAAAAAATATCCACAAACATTCTTAGAACATTTGTGGATATCAAAGTGAGGTAATCCCTCGATTATTTCTGCTGAGACTCAAGATATTCTACTGCATTTCCCACAGTTTGAATATGCTCTGCTTGCTCATCCGGAATAGATATATCAAACTCTTTTTCGAATTCCATAATCAGTTCTACTGTGTCTAGAGAGTCTGCTCCCAAGTCATTTGTAAAACTAGCTTCTGGTGTAACTTCAGATTCGTCAACTCCTAATTTGTCAACGATTATCTTTTTTACTTTGTCTGCAATTTCTGACATGATTTAAATTCTTTTAAATTTAGACTGCAAAATTAACGGAATATTCCTGCAATCCCTAAAAATGTTCGAGAAATTTAACTCCGTATGAATCCGACTTAGTTCCAAAATGTCTGATTTTGTTATAATTTTAAATTAAGAAATCTATTTTTGCTCTCTTATTGCAGTAAATTGTACTTCCTTTGGAGCCTTGGTTGCGGAAGTTCTCTTACAACCAAATTAATACTTAGACAAATGAAAATAGTAGACCATCAGAATACTAAGATTGTTGCGACGGTGGGTCCCGCCTGTAGCAGCGCAGCAATGCTTAAGAACCTAGTGAAAGCTGGCGTTGATGTATTTAGACTCAATTTTTCCCATGGAACTCATGAGCAGCATAAGGAAGTAATAGAGCGGATTGTCGATATCCGAGAAAAATATGGAATCTACGTAAGCATCCTTGCTGATCTTCAAGGGCCAAAGATTAGAATCGGAAAGATTGAGAACGATGGATTTGCAATTGAAAAAGGAGATGAAATACTTTTTGTCAATAAAGCCTTTCTAGGAAACAAGGAACGGGTTTCTATAAGTTATGAGCAGTTCCCTTTAGATGCCAATCCTGGCGAAAAGATCCTCTTAGACGACGGTAATGTTATTATGGAGGTCGTGGAAACAAATAGCGTGGACACGGTCAAGATGCGCGTACTATATGGGTCGAGATTGAGCTCGAACAAGGGTGTGAATCTACCTGAAACTAGCGTTTCAATACCCTGTCTTACCGAAAAAGACCTTATAGACCTCGACTACATCTGCACCCATGATTCCATAGACTGGATTGCCCTCTCTTTTGTAAGAAAGGCAGCTGACGTTAAGCAACTAAGAGGCATAATTAAAGAAAAAGGCTTCTCTGCCAAGCTGATTTCTAAGATCGAAAAACCCGAAGCCATTGATAATATTGACAAGATCATTAAGGCTTCTGACGCTATCATGATTGCGAGGGGTGACCTCGGAATAGAAGTGGAAATGGAAAAACTGCCTTCCCTTCAAAAGATGATTATCAAGAAGTGCTTGAAGAAAGGAAAGCCTGTCATTACTGCTACACAGATGATGGATTCAATGATTAAGAACCCAAATCCGACAAGGGCTGAGATTCTAGATGTTGCAAATGCTGTCTTAGATGGAACTGACGCTGTAATGCTAAGTGGTGAAACATCAATAGGGGCCCACCCAGCTTTGGTGGTTGAAAAGATGAACCAGATTATCTCTGAGGCCGAAAAGAACTATGAGTGGACTGGGAAAAGACCAAAACCTAATGAAGAATCAGAGACCTTCTTTTCTGATACGATCTGTTTGAATGCTGCAAAGGTGGCAGAAGACTTAGGAGCCTCAGGTATCGTGGGTTTAACTATCTCTGGATATACAGCATTCAAAATTTCTAGCTATCGGCCTAATAGTAAGATCTTTATCTTTTCAGCTAAAGAGAAGATCCTCAATACCCTCAACCTTGTTTGGGGTGTGAAAACCTTTTTCTATGATAAGTTTACAACAACTGATGAAACGATAGAAGATCTTTCTAACATCCTTAAGGAGAACCGCACTGTCAAAGAAGGTGACGTCCTAGTAAATACGGGGACCATGCCACTTAGAGAAAAAGGAAGAACAAATATGCTTAAGGTCACCCACGTCTAAGTGAAGAATTTCAAGACTTCCATATTTAGATAAATGAAGTAAGGTTTGGGCCTGCGATCTCTACTATTGATTGCTCATAGCGCTCCGCATCTTTTTCATAGCATCGTGAACCTGGTTGTAAACTGTACGTTTTTTGATTCCGAGTTT
>CAZMYK010000086.1:0-10401 GCA_964570435.1 uncultured Saprospiraceae bacterium
TGACCGCAACATTTACCAATGGACTGCATGACGACCATCGACAGCACAACGAAGACAAAAAGAACATGCGACTTCTCCTACATAAGGTAAGTGGCAAGGTCAATGACTTTCAAATCAAGTCTGAAAACGCACTGATCACTTCGTCTCCACAAACGGGAGCTCGATTAGTCGCCAAGGCATTGGTCACCGGAGAGGCTGCAACAGCCAGCCAATTTTTAGAACATGATAGATTTTCATTCCAAGAAGGTGCTTTTTCGATGCGGACGGACATCAATGCTTCCTTAGACCAGCTGGATGCCTTCATTGCGGGGACCGATATCGATCTAGAGATGAAGGACATGCAGGTATATTACCCTGCAGGTAATACCTCACTTCCGCTTACTTCCTTGAAAATGAACAAGGAAGGAGAGAAAACGGTCTTCCAAATAGAGGGTCTCGCCGTAGGAGGCGGCTCACCTATCCAAATTGAAGGTGAAGTAGATCATCTTGCTTCAGTTTTATTCCCTGAGCAAGAAGAGCAACTGCAAACAGAGGCCAAAATAAGAGCCAACTCCATTAGTTGGGGAGGTCTCATTGCACTCTTTGGGAAGGATGGAATTGTCACCGCAGCAAAACCAGATAGCACTCAACTTGCCAAGCGGTCCATGAAGCAAACACTGACAGGGATACAAGAAAGTTTCCGTCCAACTGTGGAAGTCGCCATTGATACTGTTCACTACGGTAAGGAAGTTGAATTGCTTGACTTTAAGACCGGCCTCAATTTCAAAGAAGATAGGACCCTAGTTTTGCAAGAAACCAGCTTCCAAATAGACAAATCTAATGTCACCTTGGATGGAGAGGTCGTCATCAACCAACTTGACTTCACAAAGTTTGACTTTGATATCGAACTGCAACACCTTGACTTTGATGTCCTTATGCCTAAGTTTGATTACTTCGGTGTTCATGTCATAAAACAGATCCATGACCAGCCGGATAATCTAAGCATGCATGTCCAGTTATCAGGAGAACTCGACGACAACCAAGGCCTCAGGCCTGAATCTATTGATGCCTACATTACCTATGAAAGTTTTGCAGAGGATAAGTTCACTGGAAGTCTAAGGTTAAAAGCCAATCCGTCCACTAAGAAAGTGGATGTTGTGTTCGGCCATTCGGGACTTCCAAGGAATATCAACTACCTCCTTGGCTCCGAAGATTACATATTTGACAAGGGCTGGTTTACCGCTTCCTTCGAATTTGATGATAACTATGAATCCATCGAGCAGATGGTCGAGAATGCTAGGATCGGTCTCACCATTGCAGATGCAGAAGTGAGGATTACAGAACTCGGCGTGACTGTACCATTGTCTCGAATCGAAGTGGCCTCCGTGGACAATGACGCCTACTATCATATGTTGATCAAGAGCGATTCCCTAAACCAAGAATTGTCCCTAGATGGAATTGTCAAGAATATCAGGCACTTCGCATTCAATGACACAAAAGCACCCTACGAGGTAGATCTTAGTATTTCTTCTCCCAGGATCGTTTGGGACCATCTTAAGCAGTATGTGGCTTACGGAGATTCAGGAGCACAAAGGAGTGGCAAATTAATCAAGGAAAGTCTAGCAAAAATTCTGAAAGATTTTAATCCTAATGTAAAATTGAAGGTTGATCACTTCGAATATTCTAAGCAGCTTTCATTTAATGACATATTTGCCCATGCCTATATGGACCAAGACATTTTGAAGGTTGATAGTGCCAATGTAGCTTATGGTGATAGTCGTATTCTAGCCAACCTCGACATGGACATGGCCCAAGAGTCCATTTTACCCTTTAATCTCAATCTGGGGCTAACTAATATCGATATAGCCCATACCTTAGAATACTTTGACTATTTCAATCGTGAGGAATTGCGGACTGCCCAGGAAATTAATGGTAAGGTGTGGTTAGACCTAGATATGACATCTGAAATTGACCTCGAAAACAATGGCTATGACTACGCAAAAACCGATGCAGACATCAATGTTAGGGTTGAAGACCTGGTCGTCGTCGATCTAGAAACCATCAATAGCGTCACTGAAAGGATAGGGCGCGAGAAAAGATTTAAGGTCCTCCAATTTGCACCCATCGAGAGCAATATTAAGGTTCAAGGTAGGCGGATCGAAGTTGGAGAAACCGAAGTGCAATCTAACGCTGCACAGGCATTTGTCGAAGGCACTATTGACAAGAGTTCACCAGAAAACCTGTGGATTTCCATTCCAGTTCAGAATCTAAAGAAGCCAGACTTGCAGACGATTCCAGATAAGACAGGGTACGCTGGCGGAGGTCGTAAGGTTTTCCTGCAATGGGTGACCAGCAAGTCGAAAGATGATGGTAAGACAAAGGTCCGTCTAAGCAAAAAGAAATTCTTCGAAGAGCGATCAAAAGGGGGAAAATTTCGAGCCTTCAAGAAGGAAGACCGGAAGGAAAGAAGGCGCTTGCGGAAGGCATCAGCTTCGAATTAGCCTTTGAGCCCTTGAAAGGAGCAATTCGAGCAGATGAGAATCGTAAGGCACTAAGCGCTCTACTTTTAAATATGCCTAAGTTAATAGGAGATTCCCGTATGACTCAAGCCTCTATAATCATGAAGCCTTAGAAATGTTCTATTCTCAAAAGATCAAAAAGCTGCCAACAAGGGTGGCTACTATTCCGAAAATAAATAAGAAAAAATAGCTTATAAAGACAATTACAAATTTGAAAATCGTAAGTAAATAAGACTGCTTGTATACTCTTTTCATGGCAATGAAGAGGTAAATCGCTGCAAGAATGAATGCAACAGGTAGCAACTTTGAGACCATTGGACCAGGAAATAGTGCAAGAATCGACGCTATGATAAGAAGGAAGGAATTGAGGTGGATGTTAAAAATCAGGTGTTCCAAGTACCAAAAATCACCTTTGAAAAACAGGATTCTGAGGACTAGACTGAGCAATAATAAAACAATGAATACCACCCATGTCACTTTGCCCAATAAGAAGGGAACGAAACTTGTCTCATCTTCAAGCATCTTAAGTTTTTGCTTGACCATAGACCGCTTATAGAGGCCTTTTACTTCATAGATATCAAGGATTTCCTTGGTAGAGTACTTCCCAAAATCTTCCAAGGCTAAGAAAAAATCAAAGTCGTCGGTGATTTTCACTACCGCGTTGATATTGATACTATCAGCCCGTTTTCCAGAATTCTGATAAAAAATGCTAGATAAGGAATCCAATGCTGCCAGGACAGAGTCTTGCTGAGTCTTTTCCGAAATGGAGTCTATACCACCATCGAAAACCGTCATCAATCGTTTCCGCTCCTTTAAGGTATTGATTTGCTCCTTATTGAGATTGGTCACGAGAGAAAACTCACTTTGGTACTTCAATCCTGCCAAAAAAATGACCATCAAAACTAGAAATAATCTAAGTGGATGGTAGTATTTTCGGCGTTGCCCCTTTAGAAAAGCGTTGGTCAGTTGACCAGGTATGAACACTGCCCCTATCGTTCGAAAAATCTTAGAATCTAAATTGAAAACATTATCAAAAAATTCGGAAAAGAGTCCTTTAACAGTAAGCCTATCATCGTTCGCTTTTTGGCCACAGCTATGGCAAAAGTCTGCCTGGTCAACTATTGGGGACTCACAATTGAGGCAAAAAGTTGTCTTCTCTTGATTTGATTGATGTTCTGCCATTAAGTGCTTTAGTGCTCTGTGAGCCTAAAATAGTCTTTTTCTTCCTTCTGTATTGATTCTTCATTCGCTAAAAAATACTGCTTAGGTTTTCCCTGAAGGATAAAACAACAGGACTTTTCACAATATATGATCGCTTTTGAGTGCCTAAGAACGTTTACTAAGAGGAAAAATGCTCGAAATATACTTAGACAGGCTGCACCTACTAGTAATGAAAAAAAGCTAAGTGAGTTTGAAAACTTGGGGAAAGCTTAAATACTGAGTCAGTCGTCGTCCATTTTAATACTAAAACTTATGAAAATAGTGAAGCATCTTACTTTCCTTATTTATTGCCTTGTGCTCCTCATCACAAGTGCAAATGCATCTGAAATCACGGAGCAATTCTTAAGCAATCCTGGCTCTAGTCAGGGATTTGAAGAGAATAAGGGTCAGGTGCTAGGAGATGAAGCAGAGGAGGTTCTCTTTGTTCATAAGGCAGCAGGGATATCTATATTTTTAATGCCCACAGCAATTGTGTATCAGTTTGAAAACAGAGCTGGCGCTCTTGGCGGAAGTGCAGACCGGAGTGCTCTTTCCACCGACCTTCTGCTAAAACCGGGTAGTCAAAAAGTGCAAACCTACCGAATGGATATGCAATTGATTGGTTCCAATCCGGAGGCTAAAATTTGCACCTATGAACAAAGTGGGGATTTTTCCAACTATAACAAATCGAAGTCACTTAAGGTCTATAGCTACCAACGCATAGTCTATGAAAACATCTATCCAAAAATAGACTGGGTTGTATATCAGAATGAAGATCAAATCAAGTATGACTTTATAGTAAGACCAGGTGGTGATCCTACTTTGATTCAAATCAAAGCCAAGTGGGTGGAGGATATAAGCATAGATGAATCGGGAAATCTCCTGCTAGAAAATCGCCTGGGGTCAGTCCTTGAACAAAGGCCAATCAGCTTTCAACAAGGTAAGAGAATAGAGACTGATTTTGTATTAGAAGATGATGTTGTCTCCTTCGATATTGCTGACTACGATCCCTCTAAGAAATTGATAATTGACCCAGAAATCGAATGGGGAACTTACTACGGTGGAAGCGGAACCGAGGGCTTTAATTCTGTCACCACAGATACCCTAGGAAATGTCTATGCTTGTGGAACCACCTATGGAAGTGATAGCCTGGCAAGCGGCGGTTTTCAATACAATAACCCTACTTTAATGGGAGGCATAGGAGCTGCCTATTTGGTGAAATTTAATAGTGAGGGAGACAGGCTCTGGGCCACCTACTATAGTGGTGATAGTTTCACAGGAGCGATTTCAGTAGCTATTGATGCTCAGCAAAATGCCTACATGACTGGTTTCACATACGACTCTGGCCTGTCTTTTAACGGTTTTCAAAACTCAAGGAATGGCCCTACCGATGCTTTTTTAATCAAGATTAATCCAGAAGGCGAGCGCCTATGGGCCACTTATTTTGGAGGCTCGGATTCAGAAGTTGCTAGAACGGTCACAGTAGACAATCAGAATAATGTCTACATCACAGGAAAAACAAATTCATCAGATTTTCTAGTTATTGATGGCTTCCAAGAGACTCCAGGTGATGAAATTGGACTATCAGGGGATGCATTTCTAGCAAAATTTGATTCCTCAGGCGATCTAATTTGGTCCACTTTCTTTGGTGGCTCTGAGCGAGAGTTTGCCTTTTATGTGAGTTGTGACAACTTGGACAACGTCTATATTACCGGAGCTACTTCTTCTACCGCAGGTATTTCCTTCGATGGCCATCAGCAGGATTATGGAGGCGGACAAAGTGATGCCTTCCTAGCCAAGTATAATGAAGATGGGGTTTTGCAATGGAGTAGCTACTATGGTGGTTCTGGAGAAGATGTTACGTATGGTCTTGTGACCGACCAACACGGAAATGTATTTATTTGCGGTGAGACGGGCTCCTCCGACAATATCGCATCCAACGGATTTCAAGAAACCTATGCTGCAGCATTCTTAGCTAAGTTTTCCGCGGATGGGAACAGAGAGTGGGGAACATACTATGGAAGTGGTATTGGAGGTCCGGGTTCTGGCTCAAACGTGGGGTATGCCTGTGCAGTGGATATGGAAAATAACGTGTACATGGCAGGTACAACTAATAGTACAGCAGGCATCTCCTCCGAAGGTTTCCAGAATAGTTTTGGCGGCGGGAGTTCAGATGCTTACATCGCTAGCTTTACACCTATAGGAGGCCGACGGTGGGGAAGCTACTATGGTGGTTCAGATAATGATCTAGCACGTGGCATGCATATAGATGAAACCAGCACCATTTATATTGCAGGAACCACCCAGTCCGCCGATGGTATCTTTTTCAATGGCTTTCAAAGTTCACAGGAAAACGAAACTGGATTCGTAAGTAAAATAAGAACCTGCCCAAATCCAAGGCTAATTGGCCTGCCAGAAGAAATATGTGCTGGGACAAGGCTGGAATTGAATCCATTTCCAGAAGAAGGTAGCTTGGTCTTATTCGGTGAGGGACAAATCAAGCAGTCAACATATATTGCACCGGATGTAATGGACACAATTACTGTTTCTCTGCAGTATACCACTGCTGAGAATGGCCCCTGCCCTAGTGCTGTGGCTAGTTTCGAGCTGACCATCCTGCCGACCTTTACAGCTTCAGTAAGTCTTACCACAGCCACGTCGGAGATCTGCGAGGGTGATAATGTTTCTGTCCTTGCCAATACTGAAAACGTAGGAAGCGATCCCAATATCACATGGTTTTTGAATGGACAGGTGGTACAGCAAGGTGGAATTACTTTTGATTCTAAGCAAGTCGCTAATAATGATCTTATCCAGGTTGAAGTAGAAAGTAGTGATCTATGTGCGGCTTCTAATCCAATAGTTAGCAATTCTATCCTTTTCATTGTCAACCCCATTCCCGACATTAATGTAGTATTTACAGACCTCGAAGGAGGCACCCTAGTAACAGACTTCGGTTTTACAAGTTACCAATGGTTTTTAGATGGCGTGATCATTCCTGATGCTACTTTATCGACTTTCACTCCTTCCGTTATCGGAATTTACGAAGTGGTCGTCACAAATGAATTCAATTGTGAAAGCTCTGCAAGTATATCCGTTCTTTCGATTTCACCTGGAGAGCTGGCTGAAAAAGGATTGTCTATTTATCCTAATCCTAGCGATGGACTTTTGACCTTAAATTTTAAAAGCCAAACCCCAGAGAGCTATACCATTTTCAATTCGATTGGACAAGCAGTCTATCTCAATTCCGAACCGACTGCTACTGAACTATTAGATTTACGAATGTTAGCAGCCGGTGTCTACTTAGTCAGTTTCGACATTGATGGAAGTAGATGCGTTGAGAAAATAGTTGTACTTTAGTTTAGAATGTCGCAGCAGTCGAAGTTCTTAATATTGAGCTTAGTAGGCTGAAATTTGAGGACCAAGGAAGCTTTCTTAGGAAGCTTAAGTATCAAGAATGACGACGACAATTGTATAAAGGACAGGTCAATATGCCAATCATGGATCGCGCAGATCTTAAGCCTAGGCAATTTTACTTCATTCTGACAATCAAATCACAAAGACTAAATGAGTTGTAGAGTAGTAATTACTGGAAGTAGCGGGAGGATCGGAAGGGCATTACATTGGAAGCTAAGTCAGAAATACAAAACTGAAGGAATTGACATATCTCCATCATCAGCGACATCGATCATTGGTGATATCTGTAACTACGAAAATCTCTTAGGGTCCTTTGAAAATGTGCAAACTGTCTTCCACACTGCGGCCTTACATGCACCTCATGTAGAATACAAGTCAGAAAAAGAGTTCTATAGGGTAAATGTCGAAGCCACCGAAAATATATGCAAAGCAGCCTTGGCTATGGGCGTTTCTCAAATCATCTTTACCAGCACAACGGCCCTCTATGGGTATGCCAATCAAGGAAAAGAAAAAGCAGTTTGGGTCAATGAACAGACCATTCCAAAGCCTAAAACGATCTATCATAAGACCAAATTAGAAGCCGAAAAAGTACTTGAACAATATGCTGGAAGTAGTCTAAATATTAGAATAATCAGGATGTCAAGATGCTTTCCCGAAGCAGTACAGAAGATGGCCGTTTATCGGCTTCATAGGGGCGTTGATTATAGAGATGTTGCAGAAGCTCACATCCTTGCAAGCAGGGCAAAGAATTTAGAAGCATTGGATACCTTCGTGGTATCTGGAAAAACTCCATTCTTAAAGACGGACCTAGAAGAACTAGCAAGAAGTCCGGAAGAAGTAATTCGAGCACGACATCCAAAACTAGCTGATGAATTTATTAAGAGAGGGTGGAACTTCCCTAAGTCGATCAGCCGAGTATACGACCCTTCATACGCAGGAAAGAAAATCGATTGGGAATCTACTAGATCTTCACTTGATGTCATTAACCAATTTGACAATGCGGATTATGAAGTTCTTCCAAACAATTGAATCAAGAAGGGTGACTTATCTCATTGACAACCTAGAAAATAAAGGCCTCAGACCTGATTTGCCGTTTTCTAGATTCAAGCATATTGGGCGTGCCTAACTGTGCATTAGACTTAATCAGCTTAGGCCACAAGGCTAGTCAAAAATTCCATTCCTCAACTATTTGAAGCAGGAACAAGAATAATGACACATTTAGTTTTAAATTAGCTACTCTAGCGCCAGGCCTGCAGCCTATCAATTTGCAACATAATGATCAAGCCCCTAAATATGAAAAATATTCTATTTGACTTAGTGATTGTTTTATTTCTCTTCAATCAGGAAGTTGTGGCCCAATACACCTACCCGTTTAGCAAAGTAGAATTCCAAAACAAGGAGCCCTATGTTGACTTTGGAGACGAACTAGCTAAGTTAATTTCGATAGAAAACCTTTCAATTGAGGAATTTATCACCAACATTCAAGCACATGACCCGCAAGAATGGCAAGAAGACTTCATCAAGCATATGCCAAGGTACTTAGATGCATTGCTAGATTCCTCTATCACAACAATTAAAGCCAAAGTCCTAGTTGACGAGGATACAATCACCAATGACTACCTGGTTAAGTTTGAAAACTTTGAAAAGGCCCTTGACCATCTGTCGTCGTCGATTCAAAAAAATAGAATTTCTAGACCTCACCAATCATCTAGTCAGAAATATGAGTATCTAACCGAAAGGAGGTTTGCACAAAGGACAGATAGGCTATTGAGCAAAAAACAAGTTGTTGATATTTTGGAACACTTAGAATGGCAAATAGTAATGAATTATTCCTACCGTGATCTAACTTCTTTTGACTACAAGATTGCTATAGATATGATCATAAGCTCAGTTGGGGATGGAATTCACGAAAGAGACTTTTACTTACAGTTGAAAATGTTCATGGCAAGTTTCGGCGATGGACACAGTGACCCAAGTTTTTACAAGACGGTATTTGATGAAAGCGACGCCAATGGAAATTTGCCTTTCGAAATAGTGCACCATGAAGATAAGTTTTATGCAGTGCACAATGAGAACTTCAAGGGGGAAGACCATGTAAGCGAAATTATCGCCATAGAAGGAATCAAGATCCATGAAATTTATTCTAAAATTAGAAACCTAGTGCCTAAGTCAACTGAAGGGTACATTCAAAAAAAGACCTTGCTGTATATGTCCGAAATAAAATTCGCGATGTCATATCTAGGAAGGCAGGCAAAGGATAGTGCTTCAGTTGATTTCTTGAAGGAAGGAAAGATCACTTCACAAAAGTTCGAACTGGGACGCCACTATTTTCCTCCTTCCCTAAGTAGGGAAGTCCTGACCAGCGAAAGATTGGAAGACAATATTGGAGTAATCCGACTAAGAAAAAGTATGACTAGAGATGACGATGTCCTATTGGAAATTCAAAACATCATAGAAGATTTTCGGGATACGAAAGGCTTGATCATTGATGTTCGAAGAAATAGTGGAGGAACGAGGGACGTGCTCCGCCTAATGATGCCCTACTTTATTCAATCGCCAACAATCTGCAACCTAGCAAGGTACCGGATTGACTCTAATGAAGATTTCAAGCCCAAGGAGGGCTACTTAGATGGTAGGGGGCTCTTCTATGAGTGGTCAGATCAATATGGCCCTGAAGAGAAAAAAATTATTCAAAAATTCAAAGCTGAATTCAGCCCTAGTTTTACAGGCAACGATCTCGAATTTACAGACTACCACTATCTTATGCTTAGCCCTGACGCTGAGAAATATTACTATTCCCAACCTGTTGTGGTACTAGTTGATAGCCACTGTTTTAGTGCTACGGATATTTTTGCTGCAGCCTTCAAGGAAGCAGACAATGTTGTATTGATGGGTGAAACTACAGGAGGTGGAAGTGGTGCTACTAGAGAATTTGTGCTACCGCATATTGGACTAGAGATGAAATTATCAAGCATGATTTCCTATCAACCAGATGGGAGTTTGTATGATGGTAATGGAGTAATTCCTGATCTCACTCTAGAATATACGCTTGGTGACAGGATTGGAGATTCAGATACCTTTATGGAAGAGGCAATAAGAAACATAGGACAGAGATAGAACCCTCTGGTAATTGAGTAAGACAGAAAAGCAGCTAGAACTTTGCTTTTTTAACTTGCTAAGGCGTTTTAGGCAATGAATCTTGTATTCAAGAGTGAAATTTGATCAACGAACTAATTTTTAGAACAAGGCATATGAGTTATTTTATAGATACCAGATTAGAGAAATCCTC
>CAZMYK010000087.1:0-10372 GCA_964570435.1 uncultured Saprospiraceae bacterium
TGGTTGGTGAATATAAAGAAAGAGTATATTGGCATGCACGGGGAATTGTAGGGGGACATGAGGATGCAGCAGACGTTACTCAGAATACCTTTGTAAAGGTCTATAAGAACATTGGAAATTTTAAAAGAGATTCGAAGTTCTACACCTGGCTCTACCGAATAGCAACCAATGAGAGTCTTAACCTCTTGAAGAAGAGTAAGAAGCACAAAGGGCACGTAGGTGATGAAGAATTAAGCAAGGCTGCAGCACAGGGGTACTTTGATGGGACAAAAGCCCAAAGGACGCTTCAAGATGCTATTGCACAGCTGCCAAGCAAGCAGAAAATTGTTTTCAATATGAAGTACTTTGATGAGGTGACTTACAACGAAATGTCCGAAATTCTAGAAACATCTGTCGGCGCATTAAAAGCCTCTTTTCACCATGCCAAGAACAAAATAGAAGCATACATAAAAGAACAATGTTTATGATTAGTAAAAGCGATGACCCTCGAAAAAGAATGTCAGTTCCTAGTGGCTTCTTCGAAAATTTCGAAGATCGCTTGATGGAAAAGATTAAGGACGAAGAAAAGAAGGCTCGTGTATTGAGACTTCGGAAGATTACTTCAGTCGCCGCAATCTTTGTCCTTCTTGTAAGCGCGATCTTTGTCTTGCAGTTAAGTAAGTCAGAAGGACCAATTGAACTAGCTGATATCAGTAGCGAAGAAAACTGGGAATACATCCTTGAGAATTCTGAGGAAATTAGCAGTGAAGAATTGGTGTATTTTGAGGAGGCAGAAGAAGCCCTTGAACAGATCGAGTTTGAACTCTACGGTGAAATTGACCAAGAAAAACTGCTTGAAGAAATAGAATTAGAAACTATCGAATCTTTCTACGAATGAAGAAATATACAACTATGATCGTTTTCCTTGTGCTGAGCGCGGCAATACTTGCACAGGGTGATCGAAAGAAAAGACACGAGAACTATAAGGCCTTGGAAATAGCCTATATAACAGATAAGCTAGAGCTTACCCCTGAAGAGTCGCAGAAATTCTGGCCTATCCATAATGCATACAAAGAGGCTCTAAGAGATGGAAGGAGGCTGCCAAAGAAGCTGGATAGCATGGCCCTGACAGACGATGAAGCCACTTCTCTTGTTGCATCTAGGATAGAAGGTGAAGAAAAAAAGCTGGCTTTGAAAAAGGAATACTTCAAGGACTTGTTGGAAGTCATGCCACCGCAAAAGGTTGCCATGATCTTTGAAATCGAGCATGAGTTTAAGCGCAAAGTACTTCGGAACATTCGAGAAAACAGAAAAGGAAGGTAATCCAAGCTGTTCAATTAGGTCACATAAAGATCTGCTCGCGTTGGAATTTTTCCTTAGTGATCTGTTGCAGCGTCAGACCTCGCAACTTGCTCTGAACCCATAGTGTGATATCGAGATAGAGAAAGGCCCTCCTCTCATATGGGGCGTCTTTGATCATCAGTAATTCCTTGTCAAAGTCCGCAAGTGCTCTTCTACGGTCTCCAAGAGGTAATTTTACAATTTCTTTGAAAAAATCTAGCGCCTTTGTGAGAAGCACGCCCTTGTGCTCGAGCTTCATAATATACTTTCTTACGTTTCTCACGAGGTAGTCCATAATTTCGTAATTCTCCTCATCGTAGTGTGCCATCAGAAACATAATCCTTGAATAAGCTTGGATGTCAGAACGAAGATTTACATCGCGATCGGCATGAATTATTTTATTGAGATAATCTATGGCCTTTCCGGGATTCCCATTTCCAAGGTGCATCCAAGCAATCTTGTAGTAGAAAACTAAAATGCGATGAGTATCTAACTTCTCCTTATACTTCTTAATCCGCCTTAGGGTCCGTGGAATTATCTTCACCCCCTCGTCAAAGCTTCCCTCCATAAAGTGCTTATTCATTCTTGCCATATGGACATACAAAAAGGAGATGATCTGAGAAGTCGAATTAAACTTCCCGTACTTCGTCTTTCTATATTTCTCAAGCTCTTTCAGGTGTTTATTAAAATTCTTATAGTCGCTAATATTCGCCGTCGACGTAAGCAGATAATGGTAGGCCCTCATATAGTTGTCCGGATCTCTGTCTATCATGATTTCATTCGTGGATAGCGTCTTAATCCACTTTAGCGCATACTCATAGCAACGTTCGAAGTCAAGGAGGATATAGTTATACCACACCAATGACTGGTACAAGAAAATCTGCTCTCTAAAACTCATCTGTTCATAGTCTAAGGGGGGCAAATTCTCTTCTAGGAATAGACTAATTCTCTCATATTCCTCTTGTGACTTTACATGGCCACCCTCAATATAGAAAGAGTGCAAGTTCATTCTAATGTTGGAGAGCCTAATTTCATTACTCAGGGTCTTAATAATACCATTGGCCTCGTCAGTCAGTGCAAAGTTCTTGGTAGGGCCGCTCCTTGTAATATGGCGAGATTCAATGATCTTCTCGAATTCAATGATTTCTAGAATGAGAATCTCATTACTCACCTTATACGCCATTTTCTTTGCCCGCTGCAATATCTTAAGTGACTGCAAGTAGAGCCCCTTGTCGTACAATATTTGAGCAAAATCAATATGTTCCCTGATCTCAATATGAATCTTTCTGCTGATGTGTATTAAGCGAAGACTAATCAATATCTGCTTATATAAGTGCCTCTTTAGATTAGAATACTGCGACTTCTCAAGGCCCCTAATTTTCTTAAATACGGTGCCCTCATCAAATTCATCCATCTTATCCACCAGGTCGAAAAGTTGCAAAAATTTAAGATCATTATTGTCTTGCACCCGCTTAGCGTAGAGCGTGAAATTTCTCTTTTCAGCCTTGGTAAGTGACTTGACAAGCTTAAATAATTGATCAGACTGTGATATTGGCATAACAAATAACGGAAATGTAAAATACTGTTTGTCAACGTATTAAAGTGTCAACACATCACGTAGATACTACAATAATAGTTAAAAGGAAGCAAAATTCGGCACGATCATCATATATCATTGTAAGAAGTTCGCGACTACTACTTAGCTTTTTTAACGATTACTACACGCATTACAAATCAAAACAAATGAAAAAAATAGAAGCCATCATCAGAACCTCCAAGTTCGAAGATGTTAAAGAAGCACTTGCTGAGAAGCATGTGAACTTCTTCACTTTCTATGAGGCCAAGGGTTATGGTCATCAGAAAGGAAAAGCAACAGTATACAGAGGCGCTGTATACGATGTTGGGTACATCGGTAGAATGAAAATCGAAATCATCCTATCAGAACATTTCGTAGATGCTGCAATAGAAGCAATCAGGTCAGCTGCACATTCAGGCGAGAATGGAGATGGACTTATCATGGTGACAGCCTTAGAATCAGTGATCAATATAAGATCAGGAGCGAAAGATTCAGAGGCGATCAACTCTTAGAACAAAACGGAACTAGACTAATAAACTTTTAAAATTTTAAATCATGAGTGAAGGATTATTTACCACGCACAACTTATGGATACTAATAGCCACAGTGCTCGTATTCATCATGCACCTAGGGTTTGCATCTCTAGAGGCAGGACTAGTAAGAAAGAAAAACACAGTTAATATCTTATTTAAGAACGTAATGATTATTTCAATAGGTTTACTAACCTATTTTGTATTGGGATACGGCCTAATGTATCCTGGTGATGGAGCAGCCGGTGGCTTCTTCGGATTCGCTGGAGTCGGAGTTTCTGCCCCAGATGCACTTGGGACCATGCTAGAAAGTTCAGCCGAGGGATTTTCAATGCCTTCTTATACTGACTTTATTTTCCAAGCAATGTTTGCAGCAACTTGTGCAACCATAGTTTCTGGTGCGGTTGCAGAAAGAATCAAACTCGGGCCATTCTTAATTTTCACGACCATATTTGTGGCTATTTCATACCCAATTACAGGAATGTGGCACTGGGGAGGTGGCTGGTTAGCTGAAATGGGTTTCTATGACTTCGCTGGATCCACATTAGTCCATGCAGTCGGTGGATTCGCTGCCCTTGCAGGTATCATCTTACTTGGAGCTAGAAAAGGAAAGTACACAAGTAAGGGAATTAAGCCTATACCAGGTCACAGTATGCCACTAGCTTTAGTAGGAGTATTTCTTCTTTGGTTCGGTTGGTTCGGATTCAATGGTGGGTCAGTTTTATCAGCCGATGCAGCAACAGTGGCCAAAGTTTTTGTTACGACAAGTCTAGCAGCAGCAGGTGGGACAATCGGAGCCTTCGTGATTTCTTATATCATGTTCAAAACCCACGATTTATCTATGGTTTTAAATGGAATCCTGGGTGGTCTTGTTGGAATTACAGCAGGTGCCGATCTTATGTCACCACTAGCAGCGATTGTAATCGGATTAATAGCAGGTGCGATCATTCCATTGTCAGTTGTGATGTTTGATAAGTTGAAGTTAGATGATCCTGTAGGAGCTACATCTGTCCACCTTGTATGTGGAATATGGGGAACCCTTGCTGTTGGTATTTTTGGTGATATGGCAGGTGTTGGACAACTAGGAATTCAGTTTATCGGAATAGCAGCTATCGGAGCGTTCACCTTTGTATTTGCTTTTGCATTATTCTACATCCTAAAGGTAACAACCGGAATAAGGGTATCAGAAGAAGAAGAGCTGAAGGGACTAGATGTTGCAGAGCACGAGATGAGTGCGTATCCAACATCAGATTCTGTAGCTTATAACTTAAACGTACAGTAGTCAAAATAAAAATCACCCGAGTTGCAGCTCGGGTGACACAGATACGGAAAACCGTAAATTAATACTTGACTAAAATAAAGGTACAAAAAAAAATATTTTGCCATTTATTTTTTCGGTTTTCCATTTCTGTTTCATGACTTGCACAAGACAAAAATTGTTATCTGTAGGTCGCATTGAAGCAAACCTAAGTAATTAAATATCAAATCTTTAAGTAGCTGCGGTAGCGCATTTTTATCTGCACCTACTAAAATATAGAAATCGAAAAAAAATGAAAAAAAGTATATTATTTATCATCGCACTTTTTACAGTTCTTGGGACGTACGCCCAAATCGAGTTAGACTCAAATTTCACTATAAGCGGATCAGTTGACGTTTACTACAGAGCCAACCTTAATGGTTCGAACGACCCAAGTGTAATGAAAGATGATGTGGGCAATACGATCGCTCCAGGAACTTCTTTTGCAAATGGTCCTGGTTTTTCACTGGGTATGTTTAACCTGGTGAGTGCCTACGAGGGAGAAAAAGTCGGCTTTGTAGCAGATATGGTTTTCGGTCCGAGAGGAGCTGAAGCTGTTTTTGGATCACCTGCAGCGCTTAACATTGTAAACCAGCTATACGGATATTGGAATGTCAGTGATAAGGTAACACTTACTCTTGGAAACTTCAATACCTTCCTTGGTTACGAGGTGATATCACCAGCAGCTAACTTTAACTATTCTACATCCTACATGTTTTCATATGGACCTTTTTCTCACTCAGGTCTTAAGGTTGATGTAGACTTAGGAGGAGGTTTTTCGGGTATGTTAGGTGTTTTCAACCCTACTGATGCTACCGATTTTAATCCTTCTGCGGATTATGTTGCGGGTGCTCAACTAGGATATACAAATGATATGGGTGGAGCTTGGTTAAACTTTATTGTTTCAGACGGCTTCTACCAAGTAGATTTAACCACAGGATGGCAAGTGACAGAACAGGCCTACCTAGGGCTAAACGCAACCACCGCTCAAGATAACTTTGCGGGAGCTGCGATATATGCACAGTATGCGACATCAGATGCCCTTAGTTTAGGTATCAGGGGTGAGTACTTTGCAGATAATGGCGTTGGAGTTCTGACTCAAGACGAGAGCGTCATCGACTTAACTGCATCAGCGCAATACAAGGTCGGAAATCTAACAATCATTCCAGAATTCAGGGTTGACCTTTTTTCTTACGACGCGGTGACAGTAGATGTAGAAGCTGGAGATGTTGCTAGCAACTTGGCTTCATTTTTACTTGCAGCAGTGTACGCATTTTAAGATTTAGAAATTTAGGAACTATAATTTTTCCATACAGTTATTTTTTAGAAAGTCCTCAGAAAAAAGTTTCAAGGCACCAAACTGATAAAATGCTTGTTAAATTTTAGATCATATCAGTTTAAACACCACATTTAATACTAGCATAAAATATTGTTTGTCAATATTTTATGCTTTTTTTTACTACATTGAACATAACATTTAGTACATATTTTGGAGAACAATTTGGCGCCTTCATGTTTATATTTGTATTGCAAGGCTATGGTGCCTGAATAAGAAATATTTAAGAACAGTTTCTCTTTCATTGAATGGCTCCTATGGAGTTAGTGGCTTACTCCTAGGAGTCTATTTTTTTCTCTGATCTATTCTTACTAAGAATTAAATTCATCGATATGTCTAATGCGATGCATAAGAGCCTATATATTCCAGAGCTAGAAAAGGATGCATGTGGTATAGGGCTGATTGCAAATCTAAACAATCTCAGTTCTCATAAGATCGTTCACGACGCGCTCTCCACTTTAGAAAGTATGGAGCACCGGGGCGCATCTGGTTATGAGGCAAATACAGGAGACGGTGCTGGGATCTTGATCCAAATCCCTCATGACTACTTATCGACCAAGTGCAGTGAGAAAGGATTCGAACTGCCAGAAAAAGGTGAATACGGGATGTCGATGACCTTCCTACCTAAGGATCCTGAAAAGAGGAAGTTCTGTGAGGATGCCTTGGTCAAGGTTGCACATAGTTTCAATTTTAAATATATCGGTAGTCGTGAAGTTCCCACTGATAATTCTGATCTTGGAGGATCTGCTAAGAAGACAGAACCTGCAATTACCCAGTTCTTTCTTAGTCCTAACGAAGAAATACGAGGAAAAGAACTAGAGAAGAAATTATACCTCTTCAGAAATTATGTCACACACTACATTCACAAGAATGATCCAAGCCTAGAAGAAATCTTTTACATTTGTTCCTGCTCTAGTAGGACTGTAATATACAAGGGACAGCTTACCTCAGACCAAGTTAGAAACTACTTTGTAGACCTACAGGATACAAGAGCCACCTCTGCAATTGCGCTTGTTCATTCAAGATTTTCAACTAATACTGTTCCTAGGTGGAGATTGGCTCAACCCTTTCGAACAATAGCCCATAATGGTGAGATAAATACCATTCAAGGGAACCTAAATTGGTGGAGGGCGAAAGAAAAAATGTTTGAGTCTAATGAATTTTCAAAGGAGGAATTGGATCAAATCTTCCCGGTTTGCGAGCAGGGAGTCTCTGATTCAGGAAATTTTGACAATGTCTTGGAATTCCTAATCATGAATGGTCGAACAATACCCCATGCCCTGATGATCATGATTCCAGAAGCATGGCAGAATGACCAATTTATCGAAGACTATAAGAAAGACTTCTACGAATACCATGAGGCCTTCATGGAACCTTGGGATGGTCCTGCTTCTATTTGCTTCTCCGACGGTGTACTTGTAGGTGCTACCTTGGACAGAAATGGCTTGAGACCTTCAAGATACTTGCTAACAAAGGACAACGTACTTATCCTTGGATCAGAGTCTGGATGCATCCAGGTAGACCCAGAAAGCATCGTTTACAAAGGAAGACTGCAACCAGGAAAGATTCTAATAGCAGATCTAGAAGAGAAGAGAATTATTGGAGACGACGAATTAAAAAACATCGTTTGTCACAAAGAGCCTTATGGGGCATATCTTGAAAAGTACAAGATCCACCTAAGTGATATTAAAGTAGATGAAAAACTAGCCGAAACAGAGCATGATCTGCTTACTGAAAAACTAGCCTTCGGTTTTACAGTAGAAGACGAGCAAATGATTCTACAAGCCATGGGAGAAGGAGGCCATGAGCCGATAGGATCGATGGGTTGTGATATACCACTTGCGGCCCTATCAATACAGTCACAGCATATCTGCAACTACTTCAAGCAGCAATTCGCTCAGGTAACAAATCCTCCAATTGACCCTATAAGAGAAAAGGCCTACATGTCTTTGAAGACCTTCCTAGGTGGTGAGCCTAATGTATTGAAAGCAAGGGAAGAGAGCGCAATCATGCTAAGAATGGATTCACCTATCCTTACTGAAAGACAATTCGTAGCACTCAGAAACTTAGACACTGAACATTTTAAGTCTAAGACCCTTCAAACCTTCTTTGTATCGGATGGGAAGGAAGATAGACTTGAAGAGGCCCTAGATAGACTTTGTCGAGATGCCGAAGCTGCCATAGAAAATGGATACAATGTCGTGATCTTGGACGATTCGAAAATCAACTTAGAAAGAGCTCCGATCCCAAGTCTTCTTGCCTTGGGATGCCTGCATCATTTTCTTATTCAAAAGGGATTGAGAAGGAAGGCCTCTATAATCATTAAGGGCGGTGACATCATCGAAACTCACCACTACGCTTGCTTACTTGGCTACGGTGCAGATGCGATCTTCCCTTGGCTTGCAGTTAAGCATCTTAATTCTGAAGAAAAAGTACAGAAGTACTACTATGCAGCTGAGAAAGGGCTCCTTAAGGTTATGTCAAAGTTAGGTGTATCTACCGTACTTTCATACCAAGGATCGCAGACCTTTGAAGCTATAGGTATAGGTACTAAGGTGATCGAAAAATGTTTTAAGGGAACTGTTTCTAGGATCGGTGGCCTAGATCTGAATGGTTTAGCCAAAGAAGTATTTGTTAGACACTTGGTTGCCTTCGATGAAAACCACAGATTGAATGAGCTTCCTGAAAGTGGCTTCTATCAATGGAAGCAGAGGGGAGAACACCACCTTTTTAACCCTAAATCCATACACCTTCTACAACACTCAACGAAGAATAAAGACTACAAAACCTTTAAGAAGTACTCAGCGGAAATAAATGACCAATCAAGAAGGGCAAATACACTCAGGTCTTTGTTTGAATTCAAGACTGGAGAAGAAATTCCACTAGAGGAAGTTGAATCCGTGGAATCCATAATGAAAAGATTCGCGACTGGGGCGATGTCATTCGGTTCGATTTCTCATGAGGCGCACAGCACTCTTGCCATTGCTATGAATCGTATCGGAGGCAAAAGCAACAGCGGGGAAGGAGGAGAGGATGAATCTAGGTTTAAGAAAAAAGAAAATGGTGATTGGGAAAGGTCAGCAATAAAGCAGGTAGCCTCTGGAAGATTCGGCGTGACTAGCAACTACCTGGTTAACGCTACCCAACTGCAAATCAAAATGGCTCAAGGTGCCAAACCAGGAGAAGGAGGACAACTTCCAGGTCATAAAGTTAACGAGTGGATCGCTAAGGTCAGACATTCAATTCCTGGTGTTGGCTTAATTTCGCCTCCACCCCATCACGACATCTATTCGATTGAAGATCTGGCACAACTGATCTTTGATCTAAAGAACGCCAACCGCTTTGCAGACATTAGTGTGAAGTTGGTTTCAAAAGCTGGTGTTGGTATTATCGCCTCTGGGGTAGCCAAAGCCCACGCAGACCACATCCTGATTTCCGGACACGATGGTGGAACTGGAGCATCTCCATTAAGTTCAATCAAGCATGCAGGCCTTCCATGGGAACTTGGACTTTCAGAGACCCATCAAACCCTTGTTAAAAATAGACTAAGAGATAGAGTGACTGTTCAATGCGACGGTCAGATGAAAACTGGAAGAGACCTAGCAGTAGCAACCTTACTAGGTGCAGAAGAATGGGGCGTAGCAACGGCCGCCCTTGTTGTAGAAGGATGCATCATGATGAGAAAATGTCACCTCAATACATGCCCCGTTGGAGTCGCTACCCAAGATGAAGATCTTAGAAAAAAATTCACCGGTAAGGTGGAACACTTGGTGGACTTTTTCACTTTCTTGGCACAAGAGCTAAGAGAAATTATGGCTTCCTTAGGTTTCAAAACTATCAATGACATGGTTGGAAGGGCAGATATGCTTAAGGTAAGAGACCACCTTGATCACTGGAAGTGGGAAAGCCTTGACCTCAGCCCAATTCTTCACTTCGATCACCGCTATCAGAACCAATTTAAGACCATAGAGCAAGATCATGGACTTAAGAAGGTAATGGATAGGAGGTTGATTAGGTATGCTGACCTTGCCATAGAGTATGGAGCACCCATTAACAGTTCTTTCGACATTAAGAATACAGACAGGGCTGTTGGAACAATGCTCTCCAGTGAAATCAGCAAATTATATGGCGCGAAGGCACTACCAGAAGACACCATTAACTTCAGATTCCGTGGTTCAGCTGGACAAAGCTTTGGGGCCTTCGGAGTGAAGGGAATAAGTTTCACCCTAGAAGGGGATGCGAATGATTACTTCGGCAAAGGACTCTGCGGAGCTAAGTTAATTGTGGTCCCAGATCGAAATGTGACGTTCAAA
>CAZMYK010000088.1:0-10362 GCA_964570435.1 uncultured Saprospiraceae bacterium
TCATTTGAATATAAAAAAGCATCAACTGTAGCAGAAGCCATCGGAATGCTCGGAGAAAATGACAAGATTCTTGGAGGTGGGCACAGTCTTATTCCTGCAATGAAACTGAGGCTAAATATGCCAGATTCAGTCATCGATATTTCGAAAATAGTATCCCTGCATCAGATTATCAACAATGAATCTTCGATTTCTATAGGTGCCGCAGCTACGCACCGAGATATTGCTGATCACCCAGCCCTGAAAGAGCATGCGCCTATGCTTGCTGAAGCAGCAGCCATGATAGGAGACATTCAGGTCAGAAATCGAGGCACCATTGGAGGGTCGATTGCCCACGCCGATCCAGCTGCAGACTGGCCAGCCGTCCTGCTGGCAGCAGATGCAACGATACAAATTGCTAGTGCGGAGGGAGAAAGAGAGGTCAATGCAGACCAATTTTTCAAGGGATTTTACGAAACAGCACTTGGAGACAGTGAAATTATTACAGCAATCACAATTCCTAAATCGGCCACAAATGCGAATTCTTGCTACGTTAAGTTTGTCCAGCCTGCGTCTCGCTTTGCCATTGTGGGTTGTGCAGCGGCAATTGAAAAAGTTGATGGTGTCGTAACTTCAGCTCGACTTGCATTTAGCGGGGTCAGCGACACTCCATATCGTGCTACAGAAGTAGAAATCGCCCTTAAAGGTGGTGACCTAAGTGAGGAACATATTGAGTCAGCCTGCGCCGGGGCCACAGCGGGGGCAGATATAATGAGCGATCACTTTGCCTCCGAAAAGTACCGTTCTCATCTGGCCAAGGTATATGCAAAAAGAGCCATGAGAAGATTGTAGCTTTACATTAAAAATGAGGATAGAAGAAGTTGAGCGAATACTAGAGGACAATCACTACATCTCTGATGATCAAATTACGATGTCTGTATTTCTCAGTATTTCTCTCAACAAACCTATACTGATTGAAGGACCCCCCGGAGTGGGTAAGACTGAAATTGCCAAGGTACTCGCAAAGGCACTAGATACTCAACTCATCCGCTTGCAGTGTTATGAGGGGCTAGATGTTTCACAATCCATTTACGACTGGAACTATCAGCACCAATTACTCTACTTGAAGATGGAGGATGAGTCAAAGTCTCTAGAAGACAAGGAAAAAACCATCTTTAGCGATAAGTTCTTACTCAAGCGGCCCCTACTCCAGGCCATTTCGCAGGACCTTCCTCCTGTCCTGCTACTAGACGAAATAGATAGGGCTGATGAAGAATTCGAAAGTCTTCTCCTAGAACTCCTCAGCGATTTCCAGATTTCAATCCCAGAATTGGGTACCATCAAAGCGAAATCTATCCCCCACGTGATTCTCACTTCGAATAGAAATAGGGAACTCTCAGAAGCCTTAAGGAGGAGGTGTCTTTATCTTTGGATAGACTTTCCCAGCTTTGAAAAGGAAAGAAGAATTATTGAACAGAAGCTACCAAGGATTGATAAGAAACTTGCTGCGCAGATTGTCTACTTTATGCAAGAGGTCAGGCAACTACGTTTACAAAAAACGCCAGGGATTGCAGAAACCTTGGATTGGGCACTTGCCTTGAGCAACATGCACTTCGAAGCCCTGGACAAGAAGATAATTGAATCTACCCTAGGCATCATAATAAAGGACTGGCAAGATACAAGGCTGACCCAGGACTCCCTTAGTGAGCTTTTCGATAAGGTGAAGGTGAAAATGAAAGTACACTAGAAAAGTTTGGAAAAGCAAAATACGATCAGCGGTCATATCATCCAATTCTGTAGGTTTCTGAGAGCCCATAAATTTAATCTTGGGCCAGCAGAAGAATCCCTTTCCCTGGAGGCTCTTTCAACTTTATCTCTTAGCAAGGCCAGTTACTTTAAGAATTGTCTTCGATCTACGCTTGTAAAAAACAAAGTCCAATTGGACTTGTTCGACGACCTCTACCTTAGATACTGGGCAGAAATCAGAAGAGCAGAAAACGCAAAACAAAAAGAAGTCCCTGAAAAGAAGGACCTAGCTAAACCTCCAGCCAAGGCACCTTCCCTCCAGGTCATCAAGAACTGGCTGTATAGTAATCACCATAAGGATAAGTTGGAAATAGCTTCCCATGATACCTTTGAAAGCTCAAGTCTTCAAGATTTCTCAGCACTTACTAAGACGAATGTCTCCGAAGCATTGCGCTACACTAGACAAATTGCTAAAAAGTTATCGAATAGAAAGAGCACGCGCTATGTTGCTAGTAAGAAAAAGGAGCAAGTTGACCTACATCGAATCATTAGAAGCAACCTCTTTAAATCTGATGAACTCGTCTACCTTCGCTACAGAAAACGGAAGATCGGCAAGCTAAAGATAGTTCTTATCTGTGATGTAAGCCGCTCTATGGAAGTCTACTCAAAGTTTCTAATCCAATTTATTTATGGATTGAACCAAGCCTCAACGCGCATAGAAACATTTGTCTTCAGCACAAGACTAGAGCGAATAACAAGTCAACTTAAGGAAGCCGACTTTAAGAAAGTGCTGGCTCAACTCCCTGACAGTTTTTATGCTTGGTCGGGAGGCACCAAGATCGGAGCATCGCTGCAAGAATTCGCAGAAAATCATGCGTCATATCTTTTAGATCGCAAGACAAAGGTCATGATACTAAGCGATGGATGGGATACTGGTGACGAGCAAGTGGTGGATGCTGCTATGTCAACCATAAAGCGGAAGTGCAAGAAGGTGATCTGGCTTAACCCACTTGCTGGAAATGCAAACTTTAAAGCTGAAACGGCCTGCTTGAAAGCTGCCCTTCCTTACGTGGATATCTTCCATGCAGCAAACTCAGTAGATGACTTGCGTGAACTACTTAAGCTCCTATAGCTTGTTTTTGTCAATCACTTTGCAAGTAATACAGAAGCTACAACATCTTCTGATAAAACTCTTATTGTATAAAGCCCTGAGGGCAGGTCGCTGGTTTCAATCACCGAAGAAGAAACTCCCTGGATCACTTCACTTTGCAACAATTGCCCATTCATACTGTATAGTTGGATGCTTCCACTTTCAATCTGCTGACCATGATCAACTAGAATATGATCAACAAAGGGGTTAGGTGATACTGACACTTGCAGAAGGTCAATTTCTTCAGCTACCGTAGGTCCATAAATCGTCTCGGAAATGGCATCCAGGAGGGAATACTCACCTAGGTGGTCTTGTCCTATTTCCCATATCATGATGCCGCTAAGTTCAGATATAGCCAGTTGCGTCTTTTCTATAATCGTCGGAATTCCATTGTAGTATATTTTTCCCGCTTGGTCGTTTTGTGCGTTCGCAGGATCTAATCCTACTATCTGATTATAGGTTAGAGCATCTGTGTCATTGGGGTCTGTAAAGTCGTAACCATAGAAAGGGAGGCCAAGTGTAAGGCGCTCTTTTCCTACACCCTGGCCCACCCAATAATTCATCGAAGAAACGGCAAAACTGTAAGGTGAGTGAGGTCCGGGATCAGATGGATTCCAAGGTCCTCTAAGATCATAAGCCATCATATTGAGCCATTCAAAGACCAGCAAGGTCTCATCTGAAATTTCAGGATACCTGTAGGTTCCAGGCAGGGCCGCTGTGAGTGTCAGGTTGTACACTTCCAGGGAATCTGCAAGCTCAAGTACAAAAGGACTGTATAAGTCATCGACATACTGCCATTCTATGTCCATATCGATACCATCGAGATTATGTTCCACCGCAAAATCGATGATCTTACTAATAAATGCAGACCTCCGCTCTTGGACCATGTTGTGTTTCCAAGCCTCGGCCCAGTCTGGCTTAAGGTATCCTCCAGCAAGTGCAATAAAGACCTCGGCACCATAGGAATGTATAAGCTCTACTGCGTCCGTTATTTCTGCACCGTCACCAACAAAAATATTGCCTTCCATGTCTGGATTGGCAAAGGAAATATTGACATGACTAAGTTTCGAAAAGTCTAATTCTTGTAGCTTACTAAAGCGGTAGTGCGGAAGATAACCTACAGACTTAAAGTCTTGGGCAGGCATACAATTAATTACGAAGAGACTTGTCAAGACTATAATTAAGAGCTTTTTCATATGTTAAATTTTAGAATTGGGTAGCATTCTCCCTTTTCGAATTTATTCTTACCTCTTGGTAGCTCCATAAAGGCATGTGCGTCTGTTAAATTAGCAAGATCTCCTGAACCGTTTCCCTCAACAGGGTCTGCCATTGTCCTACCGTCCCGCATATACCTTAGGCTGACTTGCGCGAAGTAATTTAGGTCTGGATTAAAGTTAATATCAGAATCTAACACAGCAAAATAGTTCGGCGATTCTAAACCTAAATGTTTTCTCATCCAAGGAAGAACATACTTGTTGGTACACATAAACGAAGAAACAGGGTTGCCTGGAAGGGCAAAAACCGTTTTTCCATCTTCTGTAGATCCGAACCAAAAGGGTTTGCCAGGCCTCTGCCTCACCTTGTGAAAATGCTTCTTAACTCCTAAGGCTTCTAATGCTTCTGGAATAAAGTCAAACTTACCCATTGAAACTCCGCCCGAAAGAACAAGGACATCGTAGTCATCCAGAATCACACTAAGGGCCTCCTTGATTTCCTCGGCATTATCGAGGAGGTGGAAGGCGGTGGAAGGAACATTTAGAGTCGCTAGGGCACCTGCAATACTGTGATTGTTAGATCTTCTTATCTGGTGTGGTTCAGGAACAAGAGCAACCTCGACCAGCTCATCTCCAGACGAAATAATTGCAACTTTCGGTAGTCGAAATACCTCTACCTTAGATCTTCCACATGTAGCGAGAACTCCAAGTTCGGGCGCATTTATCATCTTTCCTGAGGTCATCAAAATAGAAGCCTTAGGTCGATCAGAACCTCTCAAATGAACATTCTGACCTTCTTTGATCGTCTCAATGTCGATGCATGCGATACCATCCTCGATGGTCAAATCTTCATAGCGAATTACCGTGTCCGTATTGCCCGGAAGCATCGCCCCCGTCATCACTTCCATGCAGTCTTTCGGGCTATTGAGGTCTCTGGTTGGGCTGCCAGCTGCAACGACTTCCTGGATCGGAAAGACCCGTAGGTTGCTGGCAAAAACTTGGTAACTTATCGCTATTCCATCCATGGTTACTCTGTCAAATGGCGGAAAGTCCCTGTCAGCGTATATATTCTCAGCGATAATTCTGCCTTGTGCCTTCGCTAGTTCTACGCTTTCCACTACTGCCCGTGAGCACTTTCTCATTACGGTTTCGTAGGCTTCTTCTACTGTGATCATTTTATGTACTATTTTGTGAAATTGGCACTAAGCTTCCTATTTTACTAAGCTATCTACTTTCCCAAGAAATACAAATGAAAACAGAAATTATATGCTTGTGATCAATCTATTATATACTGAGGCTATGAAAAGTACCACTAGTATTCTAATCTTTCTCAAAATTCAAAACCTGGTACAAGAGCCTTATGCTTTTCTAAGATCAACGTTTTGCGATAAAAATCCTTAGCCATTGTCAAAAGAAAATTACTTTTGTAAATCTATAAGTAGCAGCAAAGTATTGACTAGAATAAAATGGAAAATAAGGAGTACATATCGATTGACGAGTCTTCTAGAATACCCAAATACAAGCAAATTATTGATTCCATAAAACGAGGTATCAATGACCGTAAACTGCTTATGGGTGACAAAATTCTATCCATCAATGGGCTTAGTGAAAAATACAATCTTTCTAGGGATACCGTAGAAAAAGCATACAACTTTCTGAGATCGCAGAACATCATCGTTTCAGTGAAAGGAAAGGGCTACTATGTATCTAAGACAGACCTTGCAATAGAGATCAACGTTCTTTTTATCCTGAACAAATTGAGCACTTACAAGATGCACATCTTTAATGCCTTTGTAGAAACCCTGGGTAAGGCAAGTGCTAAAGTTGACCTTGATATCTACCATTGTGAAGTTGATGTGTTTAAAAACATCGTTGAAAAAAAGAAGGACCTCTATGACTACTTTGTTATTATGCCCCATTTTAGAAATGATGGCTTTAGGCATGTTGGATGTCCCCCTGAAATAGAGAAATGCATAAGTGAGATACCCAGCAAAAAATTGATCATACTAGACCGAGAAATCAAAAGCCTATCAAGTAGTATTGGCATGGTAGTACAAGATTTCACAATGGACATTTATAATGCCCTGAAATCTGGACTAGATCAGTTGAGCAAGTATAGAAAAGTAATACTAGTCTACCCTCAGAAGGCGATCTATCCCTATCCACAAGAAATCGTATTTGGATTTAAAAAATTCTGTCGACAACACAAATTTGACTACGAGATTCTCGATGAAATATACGATAGCATGGAACTACAGATAAGGGACCTTTATATCACTATCCAAGAGGAAGACCTTGTAAATCTGGTTAAGCAGGTGAGAGATCGACACTACAAATTAGGAGAAGATATTGGCATCATTTCGTACAATGATACACCCTTGAAGGAGCTCTTGGGAATTTCTGTAATCACAACAGACTTTCGAGAGATGGGTAAACTTGCAGGAGAAATGATCCTCAAAAAAGAATTTTCAAAGATCAAAAATAAGTTCAACATGGTTAATCGTTTCTCAGCTTAGTCTTGCGGGATTTATACAGCACAGTACAGGATATCTAACTGCGCAGTCACCACTATCTTTAAGAAAATCGCAAAATGTGTTTCTTATTTTTTAGAACAGGTTTTGGAAATTCGTTTCATACTTATGCAAAGAATAAATCTATTTCAGCTTCGAGTGAAGTAAGCTAGATTTTCTAAGTCACTAATACAATAGTTGAAATTCATATCTAGTAATATTGTCAACTATTATGTTAGAAAAGTAGGGGTGGTTGCAAGTAACCGCTCCTTTTCTTTTCAGAAATATATCAGCATCATTCACATTGAACCTAGGAATCAATAATACAAGAACCGAAATGTTACAAGACTACAAATATGCTCCAATAATATGGCTCTGCGTACTTTTCTGCTATGCTTGCAAGTCACCAAGTGCTACGAAGAGGCATGATGATGTAAGAAAATGGCACACCTTAGAATTGACCTTTGAAGGGCCGCAAACCAGCGAATTAGCGGAAGACAATCCATTTTTGAATTACCGCCTAGACGTCACCTTTAGTAATGGTGAATCAAGCTACCTTGTGCCAGGTTTCTATGCCGCTGATGGAAACGCAGCTGAAACTAGCGCCGATTCTGGCAACAAGTGGATGGTTCGATTTACGCCTGATAAGTTAGGACTTTGGACCTACGAGGTTTCCTTTAAAAAGGGAAAGAGCATTGCAATTATGGAAGATCTAGCTGCTTCAATGAGCGGTGAGTTCATGGATTCAAGCAAGGGTGCATTCACAGTGATTGAAAGTGACAAGTCAGGGATAGATAACAGAGCTAAGGGAAGATTGAAATACATCGGAGAACCCTACCTAAGGTTTGAAGAAAATCAGGAATATTTTATAAAGGTAGGAGTTGATGCCCCTGAAAATCTACTGGCCTTCGAAGACATTGATGCAACAAGCAATGTCTTCGGATTCAGAAAAAAATGGGAAGCACATGCAAGAGATTATCAACAAGATGCGGATGACCTTACTTGGCAAGGAGGTAGGGGCAAGAATCTCCTGGGCGCAATCAACTACCTAGCTTCTGAAGGGCTCAATGTGTTTTCCTTCTTAACCTTCAATGTCGATGGAGATGATCGAAATATCTTCCCCTACCTGCTCTCGGTCCCTGGCGATGAATATGAAGCCTATGCTAGTCAAAAGAAGAACAAGGAGGCCTGGGTAAATTACTTCCATAGGACCAGATTCGATGTGTCGAAATTGGAACAGTGGGAGCGAATTTTCGAATATGGAGATCGAAAGGGAATGTTTCTCCATTTTAAAACCCATGAAACAGAAACAGACCACCTAATGGATGATGGTGTATTTGGAGATGAAGGAAGGTTGTATTATCGAGAACTCATTGCTCGCTTCGGACACCACCTAGCAATGAATTGGAACCTAGGTGAGGAAAACAATCAGCCCATTAGTGAGGTAGTTAAGGTTGCGGAATACATAAGTAAGCTAGACCCCTATGGTCACCACATGGTGATCCACACCTTCCCCCGACAAGATGATCGATATTCAGACCTGATAGGTAAGCAATCTCCACTTACGGGGGCGTCCTTGCAACTTAGTGCTGCTGACTTCCTTGACGTGCATGACCGCGTTCTTAAGTGGCGAATGAAGTCTGATTCAACAGGAAGGCGCTGGGCGCTTTCAGTCGACGAACCTGGGAAGGCTAATATAGCCCTCCTCCCAGATGACGAAGACCCTGAGCACGACTTAGCAAGAAGCAATGCCCTGTGGGGCACCTTGATGGCAGGCGGCTACGGTGTCGAATGGTACTTCGGATATGATAGCCCCAATTCTGACTTGACGTGTCAAGATTTCAGAAGCCGTGACCTTTTCTGGGACCAAAATAGACATGCTCGCGACTTCTTCGAAGACCACCTGCCTTTCTGGAAAATGCAATCTGCGGATCACTTGACAAAAGACGAGGTATCCTATTGCTTCATGGCCCAAGATCAGGTTTATGCCATTTACCTTAAACCAGAAACTGAAACAACATCAGTAGATATTGGAAATTCTGGCAAGGTTTTCAGCGTAAAGTGGTTTGATCCAAAAAAAGGCGGACAACTGCAGGCCGGGAGCGTGACTTCAGCAACTGCGAATGGAACTGTGGACCTTGGTCTCCCTCCAATAGCTGGAAAAAAAGATTGGTTGGTTCTCCTAAAATAGGAGCAAGCTATTACCTAAGTATAAAAGTCTTATTAACTTCGAAACAATCTACTGCCAAAAGTTCAAAATTCAACGAATTCGCTGGCAATCTTAATACCTCATAGTACAGGATACGCCTAAATGCTTAATTTTCTATGTTTGACAAGGTACATAACTGCCCAAGTAGCTACTCTCACCTGAAGATCTACAAAAAATTCAAAACTCTAAACATTAGCGTAATGTCTAAATATTTTCTAGTCTTCTTTCTATTCACTTGGAAGTTTGCGGCAGCTTATAGCAGCGAAAAACCTAATATAATTTTCATTCTAACTGATGACCAACGTTTTGATGCGATTGGATATGCCGGGAACTCTCTAGCTCACACCCCAACAATGGATCAGCTGGCCAAAGAGGGAAGTTTCTTTACAAATGCCATGGTTACTACTCCCATTTGTGCAGCTAGTCGGGCAAGCATCCTAACTGGATTATATGAGCGAACACATAGGTTTAATTTTCAGACGGGAGATATCAGTGAGGATTACATGGCTCAGTCTTATCCAAGAATACTCAAGGAGGCTGGATACACAACTGCCTTCTATGGAAAGTATGGGATCAAGTACAATGGGGAAGACCAATTGTTCGACGAATACGAAATCTATGATCGGTCGAAGAAGTACAAGGACCATCGTGGATATTACTATAAAACAATTGGCGAAGACACTGTCCACTTAAGCCGATATACTGGCCAACAAGCACTAGACTTTATTGATAATGTAGGAAGCGAAAATGCTTTTTGTCTTTCCTTAAGCTTTAGTGCACCTCATGCCCATGATTCTGCTGAAAAACAATACTTCTGGCAAAAAGAAGTAGACCATGTGCTTAAGGATAAGAAGGTGCCAGAAGCTAGACTAGGGGACGATATGTCTTTCTCAAAACTTCCAGAGCCAGTGAAAGCAGGGTTCAACAGAGTGAGGTGGAAGTGGAGATACGACACTCCTGAAAAGTACCAACATAGCGTAAAAGGATATTATAGAATGATTGCCGGAATAGACCTGGAGATAGCTAAGATCAGAGCGAAGCTAAAAGCCAAGGGTCTTGATAAGAACACGGCTATTATTCTGATGGGTGATAATGGGTACTTTCTAGGTGAAAGACAACTGGCAGGAAAGTGGCTGATGTACGATAACTCTGTTAGAGTTCCACTAATCGTTTATGACCCAAGAGTTAAAGGGCAAAAGGATAGCGATGAACTTGCATTAAATGTTGACATTCCTTCTACAATACTTGACCTAGCTGGAATTGAGGCTCCTAAATCTTGGCATGGAAAGAGCCTCCTTCCCATCAGCCACAAAAAATCAAAAAACATCGGCCGAGATACTGCCTTAATAGAGCACCTTTGGGAGTTTGACAGGATTCCTCCAAGCGAGGGTGTAAGGACAAAGAAGTGGAAGTATTTTAGGTATGTCAACAATAAAAAAATTGAAGAACTGTATAACCTTGAAAGTGACCAAAAAGAAGCCCAAAATTTAGCCAATGATGCTCAATATCAATCCACCCTTTCAGCCTTACGAAAGAAGTGTGATGCGCTTATTAAAG
>CAZMYK010000089.1:0-10352 GCA_964570435.1 uncultured Saprospiraceae bacterium
CCACAAGCCATATTCTAAGAAGAAGGCATGTTGACCAAAACGATAAAGCTCCGCAACATTTGGGGCCCTCCATGCAGTACCTAGATTCGAACGGAAAGTTGCACTTTCCGATATCTTATACTTCATACCTACAGTTCCCGACAAATTACTGTATAAGATGGTGTTGCGGTATATTGTATTGTCCGGCTCTCGCCCAGTAATATCAGACTCTAGGTAGTCATAGCGTAGGCCTGCCTCCCAATCAAAGTCATTGAAAGTGATTGATTCTATTAAGTAAACCCCTAAGCGTCTCTCATCATAATTAGGTATGAATGGCACTGTATTCGTTCCTGGCTGATTGTCATTAGCTTTCTTAAGTAGTTGTGCACCAAATTTCCCATTTACACTACCCAAGGAAGGGTGATTCCAGTCAAGATCCAAGCTTTGAGTCTCCAATTCCAAATCAATGTTCGGCGCCTCCGTTCTTCTGACACCAAACTCTTGGCGCTTATTAAATTGGTGTCCATACTTCAATTCGATGGACTGTATGTCGCTAATATATCTAATGGAAGCCTTATAAGACTCATGTTGGACTGCCTGCCGAGGCTCATCGATGTCGTAGCTAAATGGTAGTGTGTACAGCGGGGTGTCTACCACAAAGGACCTGCGCACATCATCCAGATTCCCGAAGACAGAACCACTTAGGATGCCTAGGTTCTGTTCTACCCTGCTATAACTTGCCGTAATGTCCAACTTAGACACCGGGTGAATCCTAATCTCACTAAAATAGCTATTCTCCTCCTTCCCTGTGTTGGTCAATAAGTAATTTGGAGCACTTAAGTCTCCTTGCTTCGCCCTAGAACCACCGCCCTGTATACTCCAATACTTAAAGCCCTTACTTAATTCCAAACTGCCATCACCAGCTCGTCCGTTGGATCTTCCATGGAGTCTCAATTTTCCGCTCCATGGGGACGACATTTCTACCTTACGAGGATTGACCAGGACAACACCACCAAGCGCATCAGGTCCAAAACGGACCGTAGCTGCTCCCTTTACCACCTCAAGACTCCTCACTAAAGACGGATCAATTTCAGGAGCATGGTCTTCTCCCCAGTTTTGAAATTCGTGGCGAAGCCCGTTATTAATGATCAATACCCTATTGCTGTGGAGCCCATGAATGATAGGCTTAACTATATTCTGTCCTGTTTTCAAAGTCCCTACACCTGCTATCTCGCTAAGAGCGTCTCCCAAGGTCTCGGAAGCCAGGGCTTCAATATCTTCACCAGCAATTCGACTGCTGCTTAAAGATTCCAGGCTACTTTCCTGCGGCGCAGCCTCAATGACCACACTTTCCAACAAGTAGCTATCTGCCGCCAAGTAAACTTCTATGAATGGGTGGTGAAAATCATGGTGATGGCTAAGTAACTTATATCCGAGAAATCTAAAAGTGAGGTCGTGTTCCTTATCACACAATGATTCGAAAGAAAAATTACCAAGTTCGTCCGTTTCTGTTCCGATTGTACCATCATCGATTTGCACACTTACGAAGGGCAATGGCTTTTTACTTTTAGCATCTAAGACCCTACCTTCAATCTTGTATTCACACTCCTTTTCATTCATTTCCTGTCCCTTGATGGAAATAGAAATCAATAGAAAACATATAATGTAAAGTAGATGCTTATTCATTCTAGATAGTCAAATAGAATTGCAAAGTTAATTTTTTATGCAACAAGGTTGCATTTTGTACTCGCTAAGTCTTTGCAATAAGCCTTGAAAAAACCTGATCCTGCACATCACCATCCTCCTCAATGTGGCTTACGTAGACTATCACAATTCAATATCAACCACTAGATATTAACAAGGTCTTTTAAAAAGTGCTGTACTTCGATATAGAATTTCGCCTATTGTAAGAGGTAATTTAGAACTGATTCAAAAAGGTAAGCTTGCTAATAAATTGAGTATTTTGTTGAATCGGATCTAGACTGTTAACTTGAGTATCGTTAAATACGATGTAAATGAAGGAAAGGGGTCGATATTCCCAACTGAAGCGAACATTCCACCTTCCACGTTCGTCAAAGCTATTATACTGGTAGAAGGTAGAAAGTTGAATTTTAGGATTTAATGCTAACCTAAGACTTGCTGTATATAGGTTCGTCTGCAGGTCGGCATCACTCGGACCAATCTCTTCAAGGCCATTACGTTCAAAGTTAGCAGAAAGTGAGATATGTGGGATTGGAGCGTATCGCACTCCTGCTCTAAAAGTGCTCAAAGTCCCATCATAGAAGTTGCCAAAATTGTAGCTAGTTGAAGCAGAAAACTTCTTCGACTGGTCTGTACGATAGCGGATAGAATACCGCACGTAGCTATATCTTCCTTCTTCAATCTCTAGGCCTAAGGGAGCGAACCTAAAATTAATATTCTGCCAAGTTGGGGTCACTGCTACTTCGATAAAGCTGTTATCCTTGAAGAAGGTGTATATAGGGAAAATGTAAATACTAGCTTGCTGAAATTTTTCTGGATTCTGGAAGTCGTGATTGTAGTTCACAAATAGGCCGGGATCCCATCTACGAATCCATTCTATTTTTTCAGGTCGCCAGATATAGTAACCACCTGGATTATGCTGGACTACATTGTTCTGGAAGACAAAGCCAGTGCCAGGCAGGTAGTCGCGACTTACGAAATTGGTCACCCAACCTGCGTACAAATTTTGAGATTGGTAGCCAGAGAAAAAACTACCGGCTATGCCACTTGAGTTTGTCACCTCATCATAAGATCCGCTGACGAGGTAGTTAATGGTTAATTCGTTTTTTGGTCGAATCAATCCATCTACGGTGAGCGTCGTATTGTTGCTTTGACTACTTCCTAAGACAGAGGAAGATTCATCGAGTCGATGCGTGACCATCATGCCAACATTGTTTTCATTTCCGTAATTCTTAGCATATCTGAAAACGCCAAAATTTGCAGCCGGAGAATTATCTGTTTCGCGCTGATGGACGTAGAGACCAGCAATGGTCCTATTCTCATCCTTGTCAGTGTATCTTGCACCAACATCTATTGGAGCAGGTTGTGCATTGAAGCCACCTTGCAAACCTATCTTTCTGCTGAAAAACGGCACCACAGCGGACCCAGAGGCCCCTGCCCATATGCCAGAGTTCTCCAGAAAAAACTGACGCCGCTCTGGAAAAAAGATATTGAATCGTTCGAGGTTATTCACGGCTCGATCTACATCTGCTTGCGCAAAGTCTGTATTCAGTGTTAGGTCTAAAACTGCATTTGGATTGATTGCCCATTTGACATCTCCCCCTAGCTTAAACGAATTATCAGAAGTGAGTGAAGTACTTCCTTGCTTGGAACCATCAAATTGGTACAAAGTGTATGGTTCTACTCGAACATTCGCTGATGGCTTTGGTACTTCAAGCCCTGTCAGTTTAGCTGCATAGGTCATCCTGTAGGGTGAATATGCCTGTGGAATTGCAGGAAAAACAGTCTGCTCATAGTCTCGTCTCGCAAGTCTGTACATTGTGATTCCCCATTCTGCAGGTTCTCCGTCTTCTGGTTTATCATAGCGCAGTGATTTAAACGGAATTGCAAATTCGGCGAAGTAGCCGTTTTCTGTCCGCCTTGTCTTTACATACCATAGGGCATTCCAATCATTGTCGAAATTATTGTCGTTAAAATTCTGCAAGTCGCGCTGATTTCCATACGGTGTAGTCTGGAATGAAACGGCATATTGCTTGGTATTTTGCGCATCTAGCTGGACAGCAATGATGTCGTTCTCGCCAAAACTAAAATCTCGTCTTAAATCCTGTACGCGAATTCCTCTTGAACCAATTGAATCTTCGCAAAACGTGCCAACATACAAATTCTGCTCATCGTACATGAAGCGGACTTCTGTCTTGTACTTATAAGTTCCCCCTTGGTTAGGTTCTACCCTGAAGAAGTCATCCACGATGGGTGCATTTTGCCAGTCCTTCTCATCTAACTTTCCATCGATCTTAATGCTTCCATTTGCTCTTACGGCATGCACTTCTAAGGGAACATTTGGGGGAGGGAAATTTGCTGTTTCAGGCTCTTGACTCTGGGCTTGAACTTGCATTAAAAATATAAAAAACGCAAATAACAAGGTCAAATTGGGACTTGGCACAGGAGTTTCCATATTAATAGATATTTGATCTGGAGTGAACCATTGGGGTAGGAAGTAAAATCTACGGCCTTCTTGTAAACATTCTAATTGTAGCTAAATTCTCGAAATAATCTGGCCCATTCACAAACTTCTGAAACGCTATGAAAGGCCTCGCTACTGCGCTCATATAGGATGGCCTCTACAGGTATTCCTTGACTTTCAAGAAAATCGCCTAGGAGTCTGGTTGTGCCTAGTCGACTAACTTGCTTGCTAAGATGATCAGCAATAAAGTACTTAAGTCCTACTGTCTCGTCTTGCTGCCACTTGGCTGATCTTTTAAGGTCCTTGTATATGGAGATTAAGTGCTCTTGCAAGGGAATATGTAGGGGTATTTTAGCTGTGTTCAAAAAGTCTCGGTAGATCGGGTTATCGATACTGTCAGCGAGGTAAACCTCTTTTATTTCTTTTTCTTGGATCAAGTCTAGCAAGCTAAACTGAGTCTTGTCATTCCAGTCAAAAAAAGCGCAAAGCGCTGTATAAAAATAGGCATTTTCACCAAAATTCACCCTAATTGGACCTTCCATAAATCCATTTGGGCAAACTAGGAAAAGCCTATTTTCAAGTATTCTTAGTCCCTTTCTCACGAAACGACAGGGCTGTATGGCAGGGATGAATGATGTACGTCGATTAGAAGTTCACCGGCGGAAGATAATTTGTATCCAAAAGTGTATTCTACCTTAGTTTCACCACCACTTAAGTCAGTAAAAAAATAGTTACCCATAGCTATAGCTCGGTCTTCTCCTAAAATCATGTCGCTGTTTTCAAAACGCACATTGGTCCATGGCTGGATGGCAAAACCACCATCTTCCGGGAAGTCAGCATCCCCTGCAATAAAGTAGGAAACAGCACCCTTTGCAGTTCCCCTAAACTGAATTTGAGAGGTCTTAGTTGGCTTAAACAAAACTGGACCGCTTTCGAATGCATACTGCTTTGCAATGAAGCCCTTTGTGAAACTTTCACATGCTGCTCTATCATCCATAAGACTCCCAATTTTTACAACTCCATCGCCCCAAACTGTTTGGGCTTGCATTACTTTCTCTTTAGTAATCATTATTCTAAAAAATTTAGTTAAGAATTAATTTTAATATTGCATAGTTCTAATAGAAAAAATGAGACCGCACGACCTATTGAAGTGGTCTCTAATGCTCTGATCACTGAACCGGCCAGCTGTCACGCTTAGGCCATCCGCCAAGCTTCCAGATCATTAACTCTTCATCTGTCAATAAGCAAGCTTCAAGTTGTTTTCTAATTTTCTCTCTGTCAATGTCGACTGCAATGAAGACCAATTCGTTCTTTCTATCTCCGAAATCTGCACTCCAGTCACTTTCGATGAATTTCTGATTGTTCACAAAGGAAGAATAGTTGATTCGCTCCGAATAGGGCATCGAAGCCCACCACACACCTGCAGGATCAGTCTTCAAGGATCCTCCTGCAGAACTCCAAATCAAGGCCTGATCTGAACGCGATGCCAGCCAGAAAAGTCCCTTACTCCGAATAACATTGGGGGGAAATGTTTTGGTGGCAAAATTCAAAAATCGCTCTGGATCAAAGGGGCGCTTGTCTCGGAAAACCATGGAGCCAATACCGTACTCTTCCGTTTCTGGAACATGTTCGTTTTCTAGTTCCTGAATCCACCCAGCAGAAGTTTCCGCCTCTTCAAAATTAAACCTTCCAGTTCCTACTACTTCCTTCAGAGGGACATTAGAATTAACTGTGTGGATTACACGGGCACCAGGATTCAACTTTTTTAGAATTCCTGACAATCGCTTGATTTCTTCTTCGTTCATCAAGTCTGTTTTGTTCAGCAAAATTACATTTGCGAACTCAACTTGATCAGTTAGCAGGTTGACAATTGTCCTATCATCATTCTCTATGTTTGTTAGATCACGAGAAGTTAAATAGTCGGGGCTAGAAAAATCTTTTAGGAAGTTATAGCCATCTACCACAGTAACCATTGTATCTACATAACTAAAGCGACTTAGATCGATGCTGCCGTCTTCGCTCTCAAAACTAAATGTCTGGGCAACTGGGATAGGTTCGGAAATTCCGGTACTCTCTATCAACAAGTAGTCAAACCGTTCTTCTTTGGCCAGTTTCTCAACTTCAATCATCAGGTCTTCACGCAAGGTGCAACAAATGCAACCGTTAGACATCTCGACAAGTTTTTCTTCTGTACGGGAAAGGGTATCCTCCTTTTCAATGAATTGGGCGTCGATATTTACCTCGCTCATATCATTTACAATAACAGCCGCCTTTAGTCCTTCCTTGTTGTGCAATATGTGATTGAGGAGGGTGGTTTTTCCAGCACCGAGAAAACCACTCAATACAGTTACTGGGAGTTTTTTCATTGTTTATTTAGATTCGAATCTCTAGAAATAGTAGGACTGAGGTAGACTTCTAATCCACTGAAGTAGCATAATAAAGAGGTGACTAAGATACACATGTTTCTTAATCACCTCAATGAGATCCTACCTCACAAATTGCAACTACTAATGCAACTTGGTTGCAAGATAAGTCTTTTGTTTACATTAATGCAACTTAGTTGTATTAAATTTTCACATGCTTTATTTTCTCCCAAGAAATTCTCTCACTTTCTAGGCGTAAAGGCCTGCAAATACTATTACTCCAAGTTCTCCCATCGCAGCGAAAATTTCGTAGCAAGAAATTGACCGATGGTTGACTCTGCGACAAATGGCTTTTAAATTTGATAAATTCTGCCCTAGGCATCTTTTGGCAATTGAATTCCGTTCTAAATACATCCATGAGAGTCAAAAACGTCTTCATAACAATGATCCTTTCCATTTGCTTGCTTTCTTCATGTGAGAAGACAGTAGAAGAGATTTCAATTTTGGGAAAATGGGAAAGCGAATATCTACTATTGGAGGACGGAACAAAAAACTTTGACCCTCCCTATGCACTCCTAGAATTCGAATACAGCGATGCCTTCGAATTACTCGATGATGGGATTGGCAAGAGCTACTGGTTCAATGCAGAAAATGGGTCCTTCGATTGGACCTTCGAGAACGGTATCCTTACTTGTAAAATCCCAGGGCCCAATAATACGATAGCTTCTTTTGAATTTATAACGAGCCAGTTAAGTGAAAGATCAATGGATTTCGAAACACCTCAGGGGCATACGTACCACCTCATTAGATAGTATATGAGCTGATCTTTGACCACTACAAGGCATCGTTGGTATTAAATTTTGCAATAACCAATCTTTTCCATCTCCAGGCGTTATATTTACGTCAAACAGAATCCTGAAAGGGCAATTTCAATATTCTTTCAGTTAAAAAATGCATAAATGAAACGATTTCCCTTGCTATTGCTCCTACTAATAGCTTTTCAAGGTTTTTCGCAAGGCGTCTATACAGAAACTGAAATCGCAGCTCAAGACCTCCTAATTGCAGCTAAAAAAGAAGTGCTTCTTGGAGATGTGGATGAGGCGACCAAGATCTATAAGCAATTGCTTACAGACCACAATGAACTAGCCGCAGCTTATGAACTTTCAAGAATATATCTTAAGAACGAGGATGTCCCTGCTGCTTTAAGCTATGCCAGAAGGGCCTACGAAGCAGAACCAGACAACCAATGGTATTTAATCCAGCTGACTGACCTCCTTTCAATGAATGAGAATGATGCAGAAGCTGCTCGACTCTTTGAAAAATTCATCAAGCAGGATCCAAGTGATCAATACAATTATCTGCAGGCAAGCTACCACTATTTAAAAGCCGAGCAACCTAAGGATGCCATCACTATTTTGGATGCACTAGAAGAGCAAAAGGGAATTTCTGAAGAAGTGGTTCAAAGGAAATTTGAGATCTATGATGTGATGGGAAAAGAAAAGGATGCGCTTAAGGAACTTGAAAAGTTATCCGACCTTTATCCATATGAAACGCGGTATCTGCATAACATAGCTGGTTACCTAAGATCCATGGACAAGGAGGGTGAAGCCAATAAGGTCATGAAGCAGATCTTAGCAATAGATCCAAATGATGAAACAGCCTTGCTCTTTTCGAAGTCTACAGGGAAAAACAAGGATGCCAATTATATTAGATCCCTGGTGCCGGTTATCAAAGATGATCGGATAGACTTGGATAAAAAGGTAGTCGAACTCATTCCCTACTTACAAGACTTCGCTGATTCAGCTGATCCAGAACTAGGTCAGAGCCTTCTTGATATCGCAAATATCATGAACGAATCTTATCCTAGAAATGCTAAAGTTCAGAGCATCACTGGTGACATTCATTTCTACAGCAAGGATCTAAGGAAGGCCGGCAAGGCCTATGCCCAGTCTGTCGATATAGATCCATCTATCTGGGCGGTTTGGTCACAGTTATTCATAACTCTTGACCTTAGTCGAGACTATGCTAGCATGAAAACCTATAGTGAAAAAGCTATTGATGTGTATCCCAACCAGGCCCTGACCTACTACTACAACAGTGCTGCACTTCTAGCCTTGGGAGAGCTGTCAGAAGCACAGATGTCTGCCCAAGAAGCCAGGTTAGTGAGTGGCAATAATCCGATGGTCACACCTGAAATTCTACTTCTAGAAAGCAAGATAAAATACGAAGAAAAACAGTATGAAAAGGCGCTGGGCCTTGTGAAAGATGCCATAGCAACGAGCAAGCAAGCAAACCATAGAATGCTAGACCACCTTGGTGACATACATGCAGCGAAGAACGAAGGTCAACTCGCTCAAGAATCATGGAAGAAGGCCATTAAGGCAGGTGGAAACCCAGATAGAATCAGAAAAAAAATCAAAGGTGAGGAAGATCTTAATAATTAGTGTCCTGTTCGTGGTTTCTTGCACTGGGGCTAAGAAAGCTGCAGATAATGAGAAGTCTAGCGAGGAGTTCTCGGTCGCTGAAACTCTAAAACGAATAGAGGCCAACAGAATCGAATTCAAGCAGCTTAATAGTAACATACAATTTGACATCAAGTCATCCATGTTCAATGGAGGTGCTTCTGCGAAACTTCGAATGGTCAGCGATAGCATAATATGGATGTCTATTTCAAAACTTGGTTTCGAAGTCGGTCGCATGTTGATTACTCCAGACTCCTTATTTGCTGTAGAGAGAATACAAAAAACCTTCGTCAGTGAGTCAATAGATCAACTTGCTAATCTAGCAGGTATCAACCTTGACTTCAAGGCAGCTGAAGACCTCTTGGCGGGAAATGCCTTGCTACACCCGGAAAACAATCTTGTACAATACATTGGTAGAGATAGCGTCAATGTAACTCCAGTTTTTGAAGAGTTCAAACTTTCACACACCTTAGAAAGCAGCAATTTCAAACTGGTGAAATCCGAAATGCGCGATGAAACGTCCAAGAAGAATGTCGTTATGGATTACTCAGACTACCAGCCACTGCTAGGCAATCAAATATTTTCCTACTTTCGCAAGATCACTGTAGACGATGAAAATGAAGTTTCCATCACTTTTAAAAACACCGAACTCAACACTGAAAAGTCCACTAAGTTTGCTATTCCTAGTTCTTATACTAGGCGGGAACTTTAGAGGTGTAGCACAGGAACAAAGTAGGAAGGAGCTAGAACAAAAAAGGTATGAGATCATCCAAGAAATCGACCTCACGAACGAACTCCTAGAACTTACCTCCAAGAATAAAAAGGTCCTGCTTTCCGACCTTAGCATCTTAGAAGGTCAAATTCAAAATAGAAAGGATCTTTTAGAACAAATTGAAAAAGAAATTCTCCTAATTGATAGAGACATTTTAAGCCATGCCTTCCAAAAGGAAGAAAAACAGCTCCTAGTAGATTCACTCAGAGAACAGTACAATACAGTCCTACGAGCAGTCTACCGAGAAAGCGCGCTCCAGAGCCCCATTATGTCAATCCTGTCCTCTGAATCCGTGAGTACTTCTTTTCTTAAGGCCAATGTCTATAGTCGGCTGAGGGAATACGTTGGTTCGAAATTGCATCTCTTGCAAGAAGAAAAGGTGGCGCTAGAAAGTAAGATGGAAGAGCTCAGTGGTGACAAAGAAGATAAGAGGAAGATTCTGATGCAGACCCAAGAACAATCAGAATTGCTTGCTAATGAGCAGGCCAGGCGGGTAGTGATGATGGCTTCTCTAGGTGAAGACGAAGCCGCTTTGAAAGCAGACCTATCAGTCCAGAGGTCGAATAGAGAAAATATGAATAAGGCCATTGAGTTAGTAGCAGATGAGCTGA
>CAZMYK010000090.1:0-10339 GCA_964570435.1 uncultured Saprospiraceae bacterium
GGGTGGCAACATTTGCAGAAGCGTCTGTACCCCATTAAATAGTCCCGCGCCACTCCTAGATGAGATCACAACATTTTTCTTCACGATTTCTAAACTATAACCCTCGGATGGATACTCATCATCAGTTTCCTCTAGATAGAGGTTAATTCCGTTAGATGCTCCAGCCTTGCTACGTGATGTTAATTCAAAACCTGTAGAAGAGGAAATCGTGGAATTAAACAAGTCCACGATGGGTTGGATGACGGCTTGATCTCCCAACATATTGATGGGTGTAGAAGCCTTGATCTCAAAACTACCTTCAGAAATTTTTAATCTTCTAGGTTTAGGGATCAGACCCTCCTTCGATAAATCTATAGAAGTTTCCTCTGCACAAGATGCCAGGAAAATAATCAAAAGAAAGAGCGCGAAGGATGGCTTAGGTAATCGGATCATTGCTAGAAGTTTATTGACCCAATAAAATTAGCAAAATTAATTACACCGTTTCAAGAATTTCGACCGGTACAATCCAACCGTGCTTATCTTCGATGGTACCATTTCTTAGACCTGTAATGGTATCATATGCAAGATTTGCAACCTTGTACGATTCAACGTCCAGCTCAATATCAACGCCATCGTGATGTATTTTTTTCACCTTACTGACCACTGCTGCCGTACCTGCTCCAAAAACCTCCTGAAGTCTCCCCTCCTTAGAGGCCTGAAAGACCTCAGCGATTTCTACTAGTCTTTCTTCCACCTTATAGCCATTTTCTTTGAAAATAGTCATAAAGCAATCTCTTGTAATTCCCTTTAGAATTGTACCATCAGTTTGAGGTGTAACTACGACATTGTCGATTACAAAGAAGATATTCATTGTTCCAACTTCCTGCACATACTTGAATTCATTCGCATCCAACCACAGTACTTGGTCATAACCTTCCTGTACAGCAAGCCTCGCCGGATACAATGAAGCCGCATAGTTCCCAGCTGCTTTTGCCTCTCCCACTCCGCCGTGAGCTGCTCGAACATATTGGCTATCTGCCTTGAGGCTGACAGGCTCGGTGTAGTAAGGTCCAACGGGAAGTGTCAAAATAATAAGTTTGTAGGTCAATGATGGTTTCACTCCTAGGTTTTCATCTGTCGCGAACATAAATGGACGAATATACAAGGCACTTCCATCTTGTGGAGGTATCCACTCGCTATCTAAGCCAACCAGCTTATGAAGCGCGTCAATAAACAAGTCTTCTGGAAAGCTCGGCATGCACATTCGTTCTGCTGAGCGATTAATACGACGCGCATGCATTTCTGGTCTGAGGAGACAAGGAACACCATCACGCGTTACTGAAGCCTTCATCCCTTCAAAAATAGATTGACCATAGTGAAGTGCCAAATTAGAAGGATGCATCACAAGGTTCTCTACAGGCTTGATTTCGGCATTCCCCCATTGACCATCCCTATATTCTGCAACAAACATGTGGTCTGAAAATACTTGACCAAAGGGAATATTATTCATATCAACTTCATGAATTCTAGACTGTGCTATTTTGCTTATTTTTATCTCCATGACTTAAATGCTTTGTACAAAGTTAGAATAAATATATTTGTAAAGTTTAATTTTGAGAATCTAAAAAGGTCCGCAATTGCATCGCTACTTCTACGACTTCGAAGTCTATATTTCTCCTGAATCAGATATCCCTGGTACAAACCTTACCGGAGATAACGAAAAAAAACTACTGCTTGTCCTAAGAGAAGGTGATTTGTCTGAAGAAAACAAGGTCTTTTTAACCAAGGTATTGTCAGCGGTCAGCTACGATTTAGACAGGGATGCATCTATACTGGTTGCTCCTAAAGATCAAGCAATTGCAGTAAATAAGATGATGCAAAGTGGATCATATAACAATTGTATCATCTTTGGCATAGATCCTAAAGAAATAGGCTTCTCCATTGAAGCGGTAAGCTACAATCCCTTCACGATCGCTGATAAGAAATATTTGATAGGTCATTCTCTAGAAAAAATTAAGACTTCTACCCAATTAAAGAAGCCGCTTTGGAAGGCCCTGCAAGCCATCTTCTAGGTAGGATTAATCGGATCTTAGCAAGATAATTTTTGCCTGTATTGCGCAGCAAGTCACTTCGCTTGCAATATTCTTTCTTGGGCACTAAGAAGAACTTATATTTACTAGTGATGAAGAAGACCCTACTTTTCGCGACTGGTAATCCCAATAAAGTGAAGGAGATCAAAGCCCTCGTAAGCGACCTCTCATATGAAGTGATAACGATGGCAGATATCGGCTTCCACGAAGATATTCCCGAGACAGGAAGTACACTAGAAGAAAATGCAAACCTCAAGGCGCAATACTTATTTGAAAGAACAAACAAGGAAGTGATCGCAGAAGATACAGGACTAGAAGTAGATGCCTTGCAGGGCGAACCTGGAGTATATTCTGCGAGGTATGCTGGTGCTGAGAAAGATCCTGAAAAAAATATGAGCTTGCTGCTTTCTCGATTAGGTAGTACTAAGAATAGGTCAGCAAGGTTTAAGACTGTCATCAGTCTCATCGGTCCTTCAGGAAGACAAAATTTCGAAGGTGTGTGCGAGGGAAATATCAGCCTTGCCCGAAAAGGTGAGCAGGGTTTCGGCTATGACCCCATTTTTGTCCCCGTTGGTTACCAAAGCAGTTTTGCCGAGATGTCCATGACTGAAAAATCAAAGATTTCTCATCGCGGAAGGGCGCTTGAAAAGCTAATTGCCTTCTTACAAGCACGGTCGGTATGACAAAAATCAGAAGTAAGCTCCCTAACGTTGGGACCACGATTTTTACTGAAATGTCTTCCCTAGCAAGGGAACACAAGGCCATTAATCTTTCCCAAGGTTTCCCCAACTATGAACCTGCTGAGGCCCTGCGAGAGCGAGTAAGCTTCCATATGAATAATGGAAAGAATCAATACCCGCACATGTATGGAGTTCCTGAGTTAAGAGAGACTATTTCGAGAAAAATCAAGCGATGTTATGACATAGAAGTAGATTTTGATCAAGAAATCAATGTTACTGCTGGAGGAACTCAAGGCATTTTTACCACAATAGCAACTTTCGTGCACTCAGGAGATGAAGTCATCGTCCTTGAGCCTGCCTTCGACTGCTATTTACCAGCAATAGAAATGCTCGGCGGCCATCAAATTTCGTATGAAATGAAGGGCCCTGATTTTAAGGTAGACTGGGATGCAGTTGTTGATCTAGTAAGCTCGAGGACGTCTATGATTATTATTAACACACCACACAACCCGACTGGGTCGGTACTTACGAAAGAGGACTTCGAGGAGCTAGCAAGAATTACAAGGGACCGCGACATCCTGGTACTAAGTGACGAGGTCTATGAACACTTGACCTATGATGGTTTCCGCCACTACTCGATCATCGAGCATGAAGAACTTAGAAAAAGGTCTATTGCGGTATTTTCGCTAGGAAAGACCTTGCACTGCACAGGATGGAAGGTGGGCTATGCCATCATGCCTCCAGCTTTGATGCTAGAGTTTAGGAAGGTCCACCAATTCAACGTATTTACTGTGAATTCATTTGTCCAGCATGGTCTTGCAGACTACCTTGAAGATCCCTCCACATATGAAGACCTGCCTGCCTTCTATCAGCAGAAAAGGGACCAACTATACACCTCACTATCAGCTTCTTCTTTCAATCCGATCAAATGTAAGGGCAGTTACTTCATCCTTGCGGACTACTCTAAGATCAGTAATCTTCCCGATACTGAATTTGCCAAATGGATGACGACGGAACATCAACTTGCTTGCATTCCTATTTCCGTCTTTTATCAATCTGGAAAACAAGAGCAGCTTGTGCGTTTTTGCTTTGCAAAGACAGAGGACATCCTCCATGATGCAGGGAAAATCTTATCAAGAATCTAATTTAAGTCGACAATTAAGGCTAGTTTTATACAATGAAAAACTTCTACTAATGAATAAATTTATTGAGATTCCGCACAAACCGATTTGGCTAGGGATACCCTTAATGGTAGCCATTTCTTTGGTTTTCCCAGCGTCGACTTTCGATCTACAAGTCCATAGCAGCTTCTATGTTCTTAGCTCTTTCTTCTTAGCTTCCTTCTTTTCTCTCCTCCTAGGCCTTATCGGAATAGTCTACTGGCTGCTAAGAAAGAAGAATCTTTCTACTTGGATGACTATTGCCCATCTTTATGCTACTTTTATTGCCTTACTTCTACTACTACTTTCTTCAATCATTTATGGAGGTGAGAATCCACAAGTCCATTCTAGGATCTACCAATTACGAAGCATAATGCTAATAATACTTTTTGCTTCACAATGCTTATTTCTAGTAAATATTGCAATTGCTACAGCCAAAATGGGTCGCTGATAATTCTAGGTCCTAAAGTCCCGAAGCGGCTGAACCTTTTTGGCTCACTTCTCATCTGTCATAAAAAAAGCACCGCTAGTCTAAGCCAGCGATGCTTTTATTTCTTGATCCGATAATAGATTACAAGGCCTCCTCACAAGTGAAGATGCTTTGCAAGGGTCAGAAACTATCCTGCAGTCTCTTCCTTATTTACCTTTCCTTTGATAGTAATTCTTGTATCAGGAGGAGTTGTGTTAGCAGTAATAGTCACAGTCTTAGTCTGTGCTCCGCCACCTACTCTACCCTTACCCTTAGAGTCGAATCTAACAAGAATCTCACCAGTTGCACCAGGAGCAATTGGTTCTTTCGGCCATTGTGGAACAGTACATCCACATGATCCTTTAGCGTTAGAGATAACCAATGGTTCCTTACCAGAGTTCGTAAACTTGTATACGTGCTCTACTTTTTCACCATCCATTACTTCACCGAAATCATAAGAATTCTCATTGAAAGCGATGCTAGTAGTAGGTCCCACAGGTACTGCAGGTGCAACAGGTGTTGTTGGAGTTGCAACAGGTGCCGTCGGGGCGTTAGGAGTCGCTAAACTCGTGTCTTCCGTGGTAGCTGTATCGCCATTGCAAGAAGTCATAACGAATGCGCAAGCGATTGCTAATAAACTTAAATACTTCATTATTTTAATTTTGTGATTTACTATAAATAATTTAACTCGATTCAAATATAAGGTGAAAAAGCTATAGTTTTCAGTCGTTTGCAACTTGTTAACAAACATTTGCAAGTCCTTAAATGCTATTCATATTACATTTTAATTTAATATGTACAAGAACTGTGCCTTTCTCATTGCTTCTTTAATATCCTCTCTACTTTGAAGAAATCCAACGCTCGAAATCTTCTAAAGATTTTGAATTGAGACAATTCTCAGCTGTTAAACCTCCTTTACGCGCCGCCGCGACACCCCACTTGATGTCTTGGATCCCTGCAATACTATGTGCATCTGGATTAATCGATATCATCACCCCCTTTTCAGTCGCATATGGAATCCACGACCAATCCATATCTAATCTATGCGGGCTCGCATTTAACTCAATCACCACATTGTTAGCTGCACATGCATCAATAATCATCTGGTGATTGATGGGATAGCCCTTCCTTGCCAAAAGTAATCTTCCTGTCGGATGCCCAAGAATTCTGGTATATGGGTTTTCAATTGCAGTTATCAACCTCCTTGTAGCTTTTTCTTCATCCATTTTAAGATTAGAATGAACTGAAGCAATTATGAGGTCAAAGGATGAAAGCACATCTTCTTCATAGTCTAGAGAGCCATCGCTTAGGATGTCTGACTCAATACTTTTGAATATCCTAAAATCTGGGTATTTACGATTAAGGCCGTCGATTACTTCTTGCTGGTGAAAAACCTTGTCAGGCTGAAGCCCATCTGCATAAAAGGCCGACTTAGAGTGGTCACTCATAACAAGGTAGGAATATCCGAGACGCATGCACTCAAGAGCCATCTCTTCCACCGTATTTAATCCATCACTATATGTGCTGTGATTATGCACAACCCCCTTTATTTCACTAGATTCGATCAATTCTGGCAATGCAAAATCTCTTGCCAAGCCGATCCAATAGTCATCCTCCCTAAGTTCAGCAGGAATGAAAGCCATATCCAGTTGGTCAAAAATCATCTCCTCCTCTTCGGCAGATTCAGCACCTAATTCTAATAAGGCATCGGAAAAGTCGTCAGATGAAGTCAACAAGATAGATTCCAGGCCAAACGACTCAGCACCTACAAAGTGTAAGTCAAGTGAGTGGTTTCTGTACTTCAATCCGTCATCGGTGACTTCGATTTCATCCAAAAGCTCAGCTTCAAATTCCACATCAGCTAGTATTTCGATCCCAGAAACTACGGGAAGTTTTCTAGCAAGCTCACCTACAATCGCTATCTGATGATTGGGAAATTCTGATCTTATTGCTTCCACAAGGGCTTCAGCATCAGGTAGCACAGAGGCATAGTGGGCTGATCCGGTGGATTCTATGTAGTATTCCAGTTGTTCTTGCAGTTGTGCTTGAGTTTTAAGACCGAAACCCTTTAACTTCACTAACCTATTCTCCTTGCAGGCGTGCAAGAGCTCACCCACTGTTTCGATTCCCAAGTCCTTCCAAATGGTCATGATCTTTTTTGCACCAAAACCTTTGATAGTCAACATCTCTTGAATACCCTGGGGTGTCATATCAAGGTACCTCTGCATGGTAGTCATTGTACCAGTGTCAAACAATTCTCTGATTTTTGAAGAAATTGCCTTCCCTATTCCTGGAATCTCAGCAATCTCAGCAGCGGTCATTTCACTTAAGTCTGTGGGCAGTTTTCGAAGGGTCAAATAGGCATTACTATACGACCTTATCTTGAATTGATTCTCCCCATGTAGGGCCATAAGTTTGCCAAGCATATTAAAACTTGAAGCAAGTTCTCTGTTTGTCATATTCTCCAAATTATGGAGCGAATATAAACATTTAAAGGACCACCTTCATATATCCTGGATGCTCAGGAAAATGTGCCTTATAAGCATGGTCTTCCTGCTTCTCATCACTTTCCCACATCTCATTGTAATCGGACTTATAATTAAAGTAAATGTCCAAGTCCGCCTCCTGATTAAGAAGGAGCTTAGCTATTGTTTCCTTGTCTGGGTGGTGGTAACGCTTGCCATCTGAACTTACTAGAACCTTTGTACTTTGAATCATCTTCGTGAGATAGGCTTGAGTACTCTTCTTGCTTCCGTGGTGGGAAAGTTTCCAAGCGTCTACTTGAAGCTGGGCAAATTCATCCAAGAGCTCCAGCGCTTCAAGATGGGTCTTTAGGTCTTCTGAAGTAGCGTCTGCAGCAAACAAGCATGTCTTGTCTTCATAGCTTGCCAAGAAGGCAATGCTGCTGCGATTCGCCGCACTTTTATCTTCCTTGAAGGTAATTCCCGCCCAATCTTCGACCTCATCCTCACCTAGCATGTCGTCTTCTATTTCTTCATAGCGATGGTCGCCATTCAACATTTCCCAAATCGCCGCTTCATCAGTTGTGTCTAAACCATACTTGTCTACATGCTTTTCCCATTTCTTAGCAAGCCCCTTAAGCCTCTTCTGTGATGGATTTACAACTACAATTTCCATTCCACCATCTAGTACTAATTCATCCATACTTCTATTGATCGTGATCGGCTTAGTGTTCTTGTCTAAGTCTTCATGATCGACTAGCAGATTAAGAAACTCACCTTGCAAGCCGCCGAGCATGTCGTCATCTTCTTCATAGTTTAGATCTTCAAAACTATTGAACCACACCTTTTTCACATCATACAGTGAAGGATCGCTTCTGATCAGTCGAATGACACCTTCTATGTGATCTGTGTCGACATGCGTAATCACTAATAATTCGATTTCTTTCATCTTAGGGACCTCCCTCTGCAAGGTCGAATAGATTTCTTCAAATTGATAATAAGGACCACCATCAATCAAGATGTATGTTGGTGATTCCTCGTCTCCGTATTCAATTAGAAGACAGTCGCCATAACTGGCCGGGAGCATGTGAATATTGTACATTACTTAGATTTTTAATTTCCAATCAGCATCTCCATGACTCACCAAGGACATAGACACATATATACCTTCTGCAAATAGTTTCCTCCGAAGTTCAAGCATGATTTCACCAAAGCGAAACTCTCCACCCTTCCTAGAATGGAGTATTTCAAACAACCTTTGGACCAAGGGACCGGCATGCCGTCCTCGTATTTTAGTAAAAGTCGATAACACAATAGCAGCCCCATTTTGCTTGAAGGTCCTCGTAAAGTCTAGAAAGGAGAGGTCTAAGTCTTGTGTCGAACAACCAATCAGTATAAGAATCGGTCTGCTATCTGAAGATTCTTTTACAACAAAGGACTCATCAAGAAAACTAATGTCTAATAGGTCTTTTCCTATTTCTAATTGTTCAAGGAATCCATCTTTCTCTGGCTCTACATGTCCAATAATGACCAAACTATCAGGTTCTAAATCGATGGCTGAAACCCATTCATCCCAATTTTGAACTTCTTGACTTTCAACAGTGCATTTATCAATAGTCGTTGCTACCTCTGCGCGAAGATTGGCTGTGTGCTTCTCGACTGTTTCACCAGTTCCAAAGACAGTTTTCTGCAGCACTGGTATGGCCTCCCTAATAAGAGAAACCTCATTCCTTAGACCAAAGTCACCTCTTTTTAACTCATCCACATTCTCACCTAGGCGATGCCTTTCAATAACAGTACTTAGGGATAAGAAACCAAAAGGACAAATGTAGCTCGCCCCATCCGCGCAGCAGTTGGAACAAACGCCATTCCCAAGTGCCACCTTCGCTGAAGGGCATAAAACCTTGGTCTTCCGAGTAATCTTTTTCGTATACAAGAATTCAAGGGGTAGGTGGCTACTTAGGTCGGAGATGATCTGGATTGGCTTGCTGAAATCACCCTTTTCATGGAAGTAGTTCTTGTAAAGTTGGGACCCTCGCTTGGCAAGTTTGAGTAGCAAAGAATTAGCATCTGGTGCCTTTGACTTGAGATAGGACTCGATGTCCTTCCTTATCAGATTGTTTAGTTTGTTCATGCCATCTTCTTCACGGTATTCCCATATCTGTGCCTCCTTGGACAAGGTTGCCTTGCCATTGTCCACGATGATACTAAGTCCATATTGTTCCTTCAAGTCAAAATCATTCATGACAGTTCTAGGCATGCTAATCAGCTCGGTTTTGATTCCTGGCGTTTCTGGAATCTCGCTCTCACTATTGCAGAAATAGACGCTGATGGAAATATGTTGGAAGAGGCGAGACTTATGAAATGCAAATAGCTCATAAATCTTTTCCCTTGAATCGAACTCGTTGATATGAAAACTTGCCTCTGTGCTGCTGCCCTTACTTGGGAGCCAGATGGGTTCATGTGTGGACGTATCGACAGACTGAAGAAAGAGGTCGATTTGTTCAGGCTTGTGGTCAGAAACTGCTACATCATCACTGCTAACACTCCCCCCCTGCATCCATGCGTGGTCTGGAGCATCGATTTTCACCTTCAACGCGTAGTTTTGATTTACTTGCAAAGCATGGTGCGAAGGAATCCCATCTTTCTCGAAGAGGTATTGCAAGTATCTAGCCGTACTTTCGGACACCCCAGTCTTCTTTTCAGAACTAGCTTCAAGGGTCTCCATCATGTCAGAAACTTGCTCACTATCCTTAATGACAATGTCGCGGAGTATCGTAGATTCATCGCTTTCATGGTGGTATTCAAAACCCTTGTTTCTTTTCTTTGCAGACCTAACGATGCCTTTGGGTGCATTCGGATATGGGGAACCTACTCGCCCTGAAAATGCATCCATGCGCCTGAGTATTTCTTCAGTGAGGACATCTCTAAATTTGTAGTTATTAAACTTGTGGTTCCTCCCAATGCGGTCCAGAATTTTGTCAAAGACAATGCTTACCTTACTCTCAGACAATAGTTCTTCAGTGTAAGCAAGTCGTCCCTCCCAATTAGCCATCTCTAGGGCGATATCGATGGAATTATTGTGAGATAGGCCAAAGATGATTTCGTCTAACCAAAACAAAAGGTTCCCATCACTAGGCTTGACGCAGATGAAAAGACTATTCCACTTGACAGCCTTGAGAATCTTAGCAAGCGCAAGGTCCTTCTCGCCTCTTATCCTTTTTCCACTTAAGACCAAAATCAACAAATCACACTTGACCTCTACTCCCAAGTCCCTCAGGCCCTTAAGTATTCTTCCTGGTGAGCCTTCAAGTAGCAATATATTGCACTTCCTGCGCACCTTACTTAGGGCAAAGCCATGTGCTAATCTTCTCAACCAATGACCTTCTTTGAAGCGGTTTCTGTTGGCTTCGATATCTAGTGTTGGGATAAATCCAAATTGAACTGGCCATTTCCAGTCTACCTCAACTTTGGATGTGATCTGTTTCTTTCTCATTGT
>CAZMYK010000091.1:0-10310 GCA_964570435.1 uncultured Saprospiraceae bacterium
GACCGAGAATTAGAGGGAATTGTGGATATTAAATTAGAATATACCATAAGAAAAATCAACGTCAGGAGTAATATTGTCTTTCCTTTTTATAAATTAGAGGGAACTCTCGTAGACGAGGACAATATATAGATTTTAACTTTACAGCCCAATTGAAAATACATGAAGGAAGTACTACACAATAGTTCCTCTTTTTTCGGTAATGGTACCCATCAAGCTTCTCGACTCCTTAAGGCTTTAGACCCTAATTATGTCAAACTAGAAGACCGCAGTATGGCAGTGATGCTGTCCTTCGTCGCCGACCTAAGTGAGCATATCAAATATTACAATATTGAGAATGAGGAAGATGGGAATTGGAGCGATTTTTACACTTCAGATATCTCTGTAGTTCTCGCCTCAATTATCAGTACCGATCTAGAAAAAATCGAAGAGCGCTTTAACCTTATCATAGAGAATTTCTATAAGAATCAAAACTTTGAATCGCGGTACGTAGAATTCGAAAATCTCAGCAACTTAATCTATGAGATCTTTACAAAGTTTAACAAGTGGTATGTCGACATCACCAGGATTAATATTCAATCCAAGAGATTCGAAAATACCGTTGAGTATGAATTTCACAACGTTATAGAAGAAAAGGTCAGACAGCCTTTCCAAAGATACAAGTCCTACTGCCTAGCATTAGACAGCGACAAGGTCCTCAAAAAGAAGTCGAATTTAGATTTCGACAACTTCAAAGTAATTTGGGACCATGAGGGATTGAAAGAAGACAACATCTTCTTCGGCAAAGATAAGCTGGAGAAGATAACATCTGCTATGTTGCAGTACAGGCTGGTTTTCAGATCGCTTTTTACTTCCCTACACTATTCTGTCTACCACTTTGAAAAGTACTTCATTAATTCTTTGAAGTTCAAGAGTGACCACCACCCGAATATCGGGCTCCTTATTGCCTTCTTGAAGTTGTTTAACCATGTTCAAGATGATTACAATTCCATTAGTTCGCGCTTGCTTAATTTCTATTACAAGAAGTATCTGCGAATGGAACCTCGCGGTCCAGAGCCAGACAAGGCCTTTGTGAATTTTAAGATTTCGAATCATTGGGATCGATTCATGTTGAAGAAAGGAACAAGACTTAGCACCAAAATAAATATTGATGGTGTCGATGTCGTTTTCGAGACGTCTGAAGACCTTGAAATTACGAGTGCAGAAATCACCTCCCTGAGAACCCTATACTTGAGTAGAATCGATGACCTTGACACCAGTCACTATAAGTTGGTCAGCCACCTCTACTCTGCTCCAATTGCCAATTCAAAGGATGGCTTGGGTGGCAAGTTTGAAAACGTTTACGATGAGTGGCCGGTGTTCGGTGAAGAGCAAGAATACAAGCCGCAGGGTCAAAATACAATGAAGAATGCGGAAATTGGCTTTGCAATATCTTCTCCCGTGCTAGATCTTGCTGAGGGTCGTAGGGAAGTAACGCTTAAGCTTAATTTTACCCCAGAATCCACCCGGATCTTCAAAAGATTGGTCTATGACGTCCACGAAAAAGTGAATGCAAGTAAGGAAGCTGACGAACCGATGAATACCATCGAAGAAACCTTCTACAACCGAGTATTCAATCAGGTCGATACGACCAGAAACTTTAGAATCTATCTCTCAGGTGAAAAAGGCTGGATAGAGGTTGATCCAAGTACAATAACGATAAGGGCTGTAGGAAAGGGAAGCTGGTTATATGACTTCGATAAGAATATAGAGGATTGCATCGAAATCATGAATACCCTTCAAATTAAGTTTTCCGTTTCGAAGGCAAAGCCACCGATTGTTCCTTTTCACACTACTAGGATCAAGGATGAAGACTTCGACACTGATTTCCCAGTGATGAAGGTGATTCTCAATGACAATAAGCAACCCTTCTCGTATTCATTTCTGCAAAATCTAGTCGTCCACGATATCGACATCCATGTGAACGTAGATCAAATCAGAAATTTCAATATATACGACGAAAATTATAGCAATCAGATAGCTCGGAACCTCTACCCATATGGTAACGCCCCAGGAAGAAATGCACGATGTTACATCGGAATTCCTGAAATGTTTAGAAAGCAAGTAACCACGGCCAACTTTAAGTTTAACTGGGCTAACATGCCTGAAAACATTAGGTTATTTAAGCAGCGCTATGCAGACTACCAGGACCCAGTTCACCCTTCTGCTTTGAAGGTACGGTTTGGCGCAATTACAGACTACGAGGTCGTCAGCAACTACGACGAATCTTTGTCCTTCCCTTTCTTTCCATCTACTAATGGAGATCTTGAAGCACATGACGAAACCGAGCTTGCAGAAAGTGTCTATGAGCTCACAGATTATGCATTTGAAAACCTAGACATTTACCCTGATCCTTATCTTTCGGATGAGAATCCACTGGATGAAAACACCAAGACAGGATACTTTGTCATCGAAATTCTAGAACCACGAAATGCATTTTCCCATAATGTCTATCAAAATGAGTTGCAACAGGCTCTCAATAGAAATATAAGTAATCCCAAGGAACAAAAGAAGTTCCCTCAGGAACCTGTGACACCTTTTGCACGGAACTTTACGGTCTCCTATGAGGCTTCTGCAAAATTCAATGTGACATTTGGCGATCGAAAAGGACCAGAAGAGTACTTCTACATTCATCCATTTGGAATTGAAAAGACCTACTATGATGGATCACCGGACAAGGATGGCTTACTGCCGCAATATGAAGATGATGGATACTTATTTATAGGGCTACAAAAGGTAAATGCCCCAGAGTCCATCACGATATACTTCGAATTGTCTTCTAAAAAAACTAAGACACTCAATGTAACAAGTCCCCCGCAAGTAGAGTGGCGCTACCTGTCGTACAATGAGTGGTTTACCATGGATGAAAGCAAGGTACTTTACGATGGTACCGAGAGCTTTACCAAGTCAGGCATCGTGCACTTGCAACTTCCGATGAAGATCAATGATAAGAATGACATCCTCGACTATGGAACATTCTGGCTTTCTGCCTCTCTTAGTGGAGATACAGAGCTGGTATGCCATGTTATTGATGTCCAAGAGCATGCGGCGGAAGCGCACTGGGTCGTAGATCAGCAAATCAATGAACGACTCCGAGCACCACTACCTCCATTTTCTATCGACACACTTGAGGCCAGTATTTCTCAAATATCTTCTGTCAGACAGGGCTTTGAATCTTTTGGAGGGATACCACCTGAAGACCATGAAGAATTCTTTGCTAGGATAAGCGAGCGGATTAGACATAAGGGTCGAGGAGTTACGCACTGGGACCTCGAACGAATGGTTCTTGACAAATTTCACGAAGTTCAGCAAACAAAGTGTATTTCCTACCTCAGCAATCCGCTGGAAGAAAATCACATTGAAACCGTTGAGGAATACATCAATCTTGAGAAAAGCAAGGAAGACTACAATGGTGTACAACACAAAGACGGTATCAGAATAGTAGTGATTCCTAGAAAGAAAAAATATTTTAATAATCTCACTCCTAAGTTTTCAATCAATCAATTAATCAACTTCGAAAACGAACTTTCAAGTCTTATTTCACCATTTACATCTGTCAAAATGATCAATCCACATTACGAGTATGTGCGGGTGATCTGTAATGTGAAATTTTCCGAAGGAATGAATAATGGTCAGACCCTCGAACGCTTGAATCGAGATATTAACAACTTTATTTCTCCTTGGATTTACGAAGACGATAGAGCTATTACCATCGGAGGATCCATTAATGAAAATGTCATCCAGAACTTTATTAAGGGCCTTCCATACGTGAAGTTTCTGACCAAGTTTTCTATTATCCACATTATTGAAGAAGACGGAATCTATAAATTACATGATACCGCAATGGAAAGTGACATCGTCTCAATTATCAAGGCCAGACCTTGGGGCGTTCTACTCCCTGATGAAAATCACGAAATTGAAATGGTTGAGTATGAGGAAGAAGAGCCTCCTATGCAGCGCGTAAATACAGATGAAATTATCAGATTTCAGGATAAAGTTAATATCTTAGGAGAAAAGAAATACATTAAGATTAAAAACCCTACCCTAGAAAAAGAAGCCTTTATTGAAGAGGAGGACGATACGGTCTATGAGGTAAGTATTAAAATATAGCGCATGGCTCAGCATACTAGATCAGAATTATACAAGATATATAAAGGAGGATTCCACGATAAGGCATTTGAACACTTGGTGGATAGTGCCCTCAATATTAAGGATGATGGACTTGGAATCAACCCTGAGCAAGGTTTGGTGCTTACGGCCAAAGGACCTTCTAAGAAATTAGCAAGTTTCTATCAAAGAATTAGTGACAAGTCCACTCCGCTTTGGTCCATTTCTCTTGACACAGAAAGAGGGACGAAGGGTCTGAACTTCCTTGAAGCCGATAAGAGTCGAATGTTTATCAAAGAAGGAGGTAGAGTGGGAATCAATACGGAGAACCCCAACTACCAACTGGACGTGAATGGACTGATCGCCGTTAAAGGAATCGTTGGATCATTCTCTTCGGGAAGGGCCCTCGCTGATGCAAAATGGCATACCATGGCACAGATGACCAACCTTGATGGTTGTCAGGCCTATGAGATCATTGCCCATGTCGTCGATGAGAAGGACAAAAGATTCGGACTTACAATAGCCACAATCCTAATGACTTATGGAAAGCGTGGTTACCGAACAAAGGTCGTTTCAGTGGAATCAGGAAACAAGTGGTTATTTGGACGATTTTGGAACAAGATCAAATTCAGATGGATCGTAGATGATCTCAATACCGAACCAGGTAAACTCAAATATATGTGCCAGCTTAAAACCAAGGGGCACTATGGTATGAAGGATGGCCAGCCAAAGGAAGTATTCTATAGAATTAAGAGACTTTGGGACATGGACTACGAACTTGATACCTATCCTAAGACCAATTGGAAAGAAGACAAGGTAGCCAGGCCTGTATCTTCAAGCGGTAATGCCTCGGGAAGGAAGGAAGCTGTACCCGTGAAAAGGTCAGGTGGAATAGCTATAAAACGAAAATAGAATGGAGGAAATCAAATTGTCATTGACCTTAGAAGAAACCAATAAAATTATCAAGTCGCTGGCAAAAGAACCCTTTCAAGAAGTATTCGAACTAATTGGAAAAATCAACGAACAAGCAGACGGGCAGCTTAAAAATATAGAAACTTAATGTCTACGCTAGAACCGAAAAGTATAAAGAAAAATATCACCCTTCCCACGAGTATGGACTTTAGAAGTCTGAAGAGGGAAGGTGTCGAGCATATACAGAAACTTTCAGGTAAGATCTGGACGGACTACAATGAGCACGATCCTGGAATCACGATTTTAGAAAATCTTTGTTTTGCGCTTACGGAATTAGGTTACAAGTCTAATTTTTCCATTCCCGATTTATTTTTCAGTGAGAATGGCGAAAAAAGAGCTTTCACAGAGACTTTTTACAGTCCGACCGAGGTGCTACCTTCCGCTCCGATTACAACCTCAGATTATCGAAAACTACTAATTGACAATGTTAAGGAAGTAAAAAATGCGTGGCTTGTTCCGAAAAAACAAAGCTCCCTAGGTGCAAAAATTACCGGCCTCTATGAGGTCCTACTTCTACTTGATGAAGAAAAGTATGACAGGACCTATATTACTAACAAGGTCATGTCTTTACTTAACGCAAATCGAAATATCTGTGAAGACTTCGAATCGATTAGGATTCTAGAACCTGAAAATATTAGCATTGACGCTGATATTTCTATTTCTCCAAATTCAGTTGGAGAAGCTATCATCGCTAGGATTGTGAGCAAACTCCTCGATCACTTTGCACCGCAAATTTCTCTGTACAATCTAGACGAAATGATGGACAAGGGCTATTCTTATGAAGATGCCTTCAATAATCCTCCGGTAGAAAATGGTTTTGTGATTGATGACGAGTTAAATCAGTCTACGCTAGCAAGAGTCAGTAAACTCTTCAAGTCAGATCTGATAAAGCTAATTTCCGAGACAGAAGGTGTAGAGGAAGTGATCAACTTCACAGTCTACAAGAACGGTCGTGAGGTAACCACTGAACTAATCCAGTTAGATGACTACAAGATTCCGAACTTAGATATATCAAAGATTCTTTCGAGCAATTCGATTTCCTTGTACGCTGGAGAGATCTTATATGCACCTGATGAAGATGTGGTCCAATACACGCTGGATACTATTAGAAACAGGGACAGTATTCAACATAAGCGATTTATTGATCTAGACATAGAAGAAACAGTTTCGACTAAGGCCAAGGACGAAATCGAATACTACTACTCTATTCAGAATAGCTTCCCACGAAATTATGGGATTACAGAATTTGGCCTAATGGGTCGAATCTCTGACAAACGTAAGGCCCAAGTGAAGCAGTTGCGAGCCTACCTTTTCGTATTCGAACAGATCATGGCCAATTATCTGAGCCAACTGGTGAATGTGGACAAGCTTCTTTCTGCGGATGAAAATCTGGAACAGACCTACTTTTATCAAAGACTAGATGACCTCAATGGCTTTGCTGACATCGTAGAAGGAGACGAGGACTTCCACAAAAAGTTTGGCGAGATCTTAGGAAACTATGATCACAAGTATGAAAGAAGAAATAGATTCCTAGACCACATGCTTGCCCGTTTCGGAGAAGAATTTCTTTCAGAAGCTTACTCTGCGATCCACAGAGAATCCAGTTCTTATGCGAAGATTAACTTCCTTAGAAATACAATAGAGGCAAAGCTCAAGTACATCAAAAACTATATACAGATAGGGCGAGATAAGGCACTTGGATTTAATAAGATAAGTGACTTCCGGGACGAGGAAAATGTGTCTGGACTTAAGAAAAAAATCTGCCTCCTATTTAACATTAAGAACTACGGCTACAAAAAGTTGTCGGAAATAAAGTCCTCCAAGGACCTAGAAGTGACTGAAGTCAAGGGCACAAAGAAGGCAAAGAAGACTTCGGGTCAATTCAACTTTAGCTCTAATAACAAGAATATTCTATCAGAGATACTGGCCTACGGAGTGGATCGTGCGAACTACCACCTTGATAGTGATGGGAAGAACATTACCATATTTTTTGAGAACCCTGTCTCTCGCGAATCAATTCCCATCTATAAAGGAAGTGATATCAAGAAGTGTGAAGATGACCTAACAAAGTTGATTACAAAGCTATCTGACTACAATAGTCAGTCAGAAGGATTTCATGTTGTGGAACACATACTTTTAAGAGATGTCGATTCTAGATATGCATTCTCCTATCTTAGTGATAACAATGTATTGCTACAATCTGAATTCAAATATCTCGATCCATCTACGGACCAACTGGGATTTGTTGCAGATTTGATCCAATTTGGTAAAACCAAGAAAAATTACAAGGTTACTAAGAAGGGCGAGAAAAACTATCTCTTAACCTTAAGTGACGATTCCGGGAAGATCATTGTTCAGAATGAATCCTTCATTCTCAAGAAGTCTGCTGATGATGCGATCCCTGCCCTAATTGCAGAAATCAAAAAAACAGCAATAGATAGTCCTCAGCTCGAATTCAGAATCCAGCATGAACAAGACATCGGCAAAATCAAAGCCTATGATGAAGATCCATTCTCGTTACAGGCGACCTTTGTCGTACCTTCTTGGTCTGGTAGGTTCAATAGTAATCGAATGAAGTACCTCTTCGAAAACATCGTCAAGATGAATGCACCTGCACATTTGAAGATGAACTTCTTATGGTTGGGCATTGAACAGCTTTCCACCTTTGAAAAATACTATGAGATGTGGCTGGTTCAAAGGTGTTCCGAGAATCCGAAACAACCCCTACTTGATAATCTTAGTCACATCCTTCTGTTGCTTATGAAGAAGTACGGATCTAAGGAGGTAGACAAGAGTTTAGAAAAAGAACTTGCTGCAACTATTAAAGAAATCAAGTAATTCTTGTCAGCTGGAGATAAACTCACGATACACAAACTTGTTTTCCAACTAGAAGTAGACGACAAGGATAGCTACAAGCATTTTGCTGATCGCTTTAGTCGATTGTGTTCTCGTAAACTTCCTCGCAAGATAGACCAGATTCTGAAGAAGCATAATCTACCTAAGGGTAAGTTGGTCATCAATAAGCTATCACTGAATCTAGGCAACATTTCGCCACATAGGTTCGAAGATACCATAGTCAATGCGGTGTGCTCCAATCTTGATTCATTTCTGCGCAAATACTCTGAAGAAATTGAGAAAGAGCTTAGCCAAGCCAAGTTCCAATCAGGGAGGACATTCGTCATTTCACATCGCCTATTCAAATTTGAATCAGAGGTATACATTGAAAAACCCGTTTCAATTGAAAAGGAAATATACACCTCTACTAATCAAGTGCGATCCTTTTCCCTGAGCAAAAATTTTGACCAAGAAAATGACGCACCACCTGAGGAATCTCTTAGAAAAATGCTTGAACAAGCCCAGGGACTGGCTACCACTGAATCTGTGGTGAGTCGCGGCACTGCGGGAGAATCTGACGAGCATATTAGCAGTCTTCAGGACCTAATCGCTGACACGGCCCAGACCGAGACAGATCAAAAGTTAAAAGCCGTCCTAGACAAGCAGAAGATAGAAAGGCAAATTGGCGAAGCCAAAGGCACAGCAGGAAAAAAGGAAGATAGCTTAGATCTTGGACAATTAATCAAAGACAAGGATGGCAGAACGGAGGAAGGTAGCAAGGAAGGAAAAGTCAGATCTAAAGGCTCGCAAGCAAAATCTCCGCAAAAAGCTAGTGAACGGTCATTGAATCTTGCAAAAGTGCAAAACGATGATCCTTCAGAAACTGAGCTTAACCTCTCGGAGCAGCCTAGCGAGAAGAAAAGGAAAAAGCGCACCAGCCTGCTTAGCGAAATTTTAGACCTTGACAAGCTACCACAAAACTTGCCACCTAAGGCACTGACGGAATTGGACAAGGCCTTCCTTTACTACATTAGATATGGGAGACTTCCCTCTAATATTAAGTACGAACTTGGGATGAAGATGCTAGATGTCTTCAATGTGAATCAAAGAGACATCCGCTTTTTTAAAGAATTAAAGAAACACATTGCGAGAGATGAAGTAGCTAAAGAAAGACTTATGAGACTTACGGACAAAAAAAACAAAGACAGCTTGGTCCGAAAGAGTATTTTTGAACGCAAGGAGGTCGAGGAATTTGACCCAAGAATTCCAAAGGCATTTGAAGACTATCTCATTGCCTTAGTACTTGAACGGGATGTGTCAGATTTCTCTACAGACTTGCAGCGTTACAATCTGAACGACATGATCAGATTCTTCTATGCTGACCATCCACAAAAACTAAAAAGTATCCTGAGCTTTCTCCTCTTAAGCGACCTCCAAGAAGGAAGTTTAAGTGAAAAAATAGAACGCTTATTTTCCAAACTTGGGAAATCGTCGATTGTCAAAATCATTGCCACCTACGTCAGAAAGGCTGGGCATGTCAACAAGGCCTTGAACCGGCTTAACAAGAGCTTCGGTAGATCAGTTAAGGCTGCGCATGCTGCCGTTTTTCTTGCCTTGCTAAAGAAAACAGATCCCCTACTTGAATTGAAAAAAGATGGCTTCTTAGATTCTACAAACGATCCAGACGTCATTTTTGCTAAGGACTCAGGACAAGAAATCAGGACGCGGGTATTCTCGGCTAGTGAACCTGTCTATGAACTCAAGGAGATGTCCGAGGCAGAAATAATCAACTACTTCCTGACCCATGGAACCCTGCCCCATACATCACTTTCTAAGCTACCAAGCTTGGAAACACTCTCCTTCATGATCCAAAAATTGACACCGGCCAACATAGTAGCCCTCCCCTACTTCAAGGACAAGCTGTATGAGAAAAAATTCAACTACCAGAGCATTGGGCTCTTGTCCAAGAAGGCAATAGAATATCTAATCACTGCCCTTGCTCCCTCGATTTCCCAAGAAGTGATTACGAAGTACATGTACTTTTCTTTGCAAATCAACGACGGCGTGCCACAGTCCTTTCAAAAGACTTTCGCCCTACACTTTGCTTTGAAGAATAAGTCAGTCAGTTACCTGGAAGAAATGATCAACTTCTGGAAGGAAACTTTCGGAGATGCAGATTCAGTGATCAAAAGAAGGTGGAAGGTTAGCGAGGAAATTTCTGGAGAGTTGAATACGATTCTACACATCAAAGAAGAAAGCCTAGCCGACCAATTAAAGGTAGACTTTGAATTCGAGACCTATTCGAAGGACATCAGTGTTAAGAATGCTGGACTTGTGATCTTGTGGCCCTTTTTCAAGCC